>CADCRH010000159.1 GCA_902803805.1 uncultured Ruminococcus sp. | reverse complement strand
TCCGATACCTGGACTTGTCCGAACTGCGGTAAAATAATGCCGAAATATGTCGGTACCTGCGGCTGCGGCGAACCTCAGCCGTTCGACTTCGGTCCATCAGAACCGGAACCCACCAATATTCCGCAGGAATCTTCTCCTTTCGCACCTTCTCCGGTTCCTGCTGCCGAACCTCAGCAGGAACAAGAAATGCCCTCTTTCTTCAATAACGGAAACAATGCACCGCTGCCGAATATCGCTTCGGAAAAGAAAACGGCACAGCATATGTCAAAAGAGGATATGCAGAATTTTTCTGATGTAGAACCTTCTCTCGAATCCTACAATCCTCAGATAAAAGCCGAAGAAAAACCGTTTGAACCGCAAAATGATTTCAGTTTTATCAGAAATGACAATTTTGAAGCAAAGCCTATGACGTTCAGCGATACACCGCCTGTACAGGAACAGTCTCAGGCACTTAACTTCGGTAACGTTCCTCCGCCAACACCAATGCGTTTCAACGACGATCCTTCTGCTTCTACGAACTTCGGAAATGAAACGGCTCCTGCTCCGATGCGTTTCAGTGACGTTCAGCCGAATGTACAGCCTATGAAGGCTCCGACTCCTCCCGAACCGACTAAAGCGAAACGCGAAAAACGCGGAAAAAAACCTCTGTTCGGAAAGAAAGCCAAGGAAGAAGAAGTGTTCCGTCAGGCACAGGAAGCCGTTAACAACCGCAAAGATGTTCCGAATAACGGAACGTGGACTTGCCCGAACTGCGGCAAAGTAATGCCGAAATATGTCGGCACCTGCGGCTGCGGCGAACAACAGCCCTTTGAATTTTAATTCATCTTTCCTTCACAAAATATAAAGACAACCATTGATCCGCCTGCTGACTTTTGAATCGTCATCGGGCGGATTAATCATTGTTTCAGAATCATCATCCATTCCAAACTGCCAATCATATCACCAATTGAATGGCGGTAACATAAATTGTTATTAAAAGGATAGTGGGGTGATTTTGATATGGGAGAGCCTTTAATAACAGTTTCATCGATCACGTATGCGATGAAAGGAAAACAGATTCTTAACGGATATGGTATAAAAGCAAACGTACAGCGTACACCGAAGCGCAGCCATTCTCAAAGCTGTACGTACAGCCTTTATGTACCTGACAATCCCGATGAAGCAGAAGAAATATTGATTAAAAATGGTATCAAGGTTATCGGACGTTCGGAAAGGAGTTGATTGCTGTGATATATCTTGATAATTCGGCAACAACCTATCCGAAGCCGTATTCTGTACGCGAGGCGACCGCTTCGGCGCTTCAAAACGGTGCCAATCCGGGACGAAGCGGTCATTCGCTTTCCATCAAGGCATCAGAAAAAATCTTTCGGGCAAGAAAAACCGCCGCGGATTTTTTCGGTGCGGATAAAGAAGAAAGTGTCATTTTTACACTCAACTGTACAATGTCACTGAATATCATCATCAAAGGAATTCTGAAACCCGATGACCACGTTGTTGTGTCATCACTGGAACACAATTCGGTAATGCGTCCTCTGCAAAAGCTGCGATCCGTTGGCGTTTCTTATACGGCGGCACCGGTTTTTCCGATGGATAACGACCGAACGGTGGATTCATTCCGAAAAGCGATCAATGCCAAAACACGTATGATCATATGCACACACGCCTCTAATGTCTGGGGTATCAGACTGCCGATAGAACGTCTGTCGGCATTGGCTCACGAGTACGGTCTGCTCTTTGCCGTTGATGCGGCTCAGTCGGCAGGCGTTGTTCCGATCGATGTATCGGACAGTAAAATTGACTATTTATGTGTTCCCGGACACAAAGGACTTTACGGTCCTATGGGAACGGGAATCCTGATCGTTTCGGGAAATGTTGTTCCCGATTCTTTGATAGAAGGCGGTACGGGCAGCAGTTCCATTCTTTACGAACAGCCGTCGGTGCTTCCCGAGAAACTTGAAAGCGGTACTCCCAACCTGTGTGGTATTGCAGGACTGAAAGCAGGTATGGATTACGTTTCAAGAATTGGTATCGAAAATATTGCAAAGCACGAATTCGTGCTGATCAAGCATTTATATAGAGAGCTTTCCAAAATGGCGCATATCAGGCTTTATATGCCGATGCCCGAACCCGGTTATTTTGTGCCCGTTCTGTCGTTTAATATAGACGGCAAGGACAGCGAAAGTGTTGCCGCAGAACTGAACAAACGCGGCATTGCGGTAAGAGCGGGACTGCATTGCAGCCCTGCCGCACACAAAAGTATCGGCACGGAGGAAAGCGGTGCGGTGAGAATTTCACCGTCAATATTCACCAGACAAAACGAGATCAATTATTTGGTTTCTGTATTAAAACGTTTCTAAGATCTATTTTTACTGCCGTTATGCTTTCCAAAGTATAACGGCAGTATTCGTTGATTCCAAAAATAAAAATATTTTATGAAAAAACTGTTGAATAAATCCTGTGATATGCTAAAATATAAGAAGCAAAAAAATAAGGGGGAATCCAATTTGTGGGATCAAATTTCCGATTTATATACGACTTTCCTTGCCAGAATGGTTGATTTTCGGGCAACGGATGTCCTTGATATAATGATCGTTTCATTTATTATCTACAATCTTATCAAAATCGTCCGTGAAACAAGAGCCGAACAGCTTGTTAAAGGTATCATTGTAATACTGGTTGCATTTATGATCTCAGGTATTTTCAATCTCCGGATGTTGAACACATTATTTACTTCGTTTTTCCAGTTCTCGGTCTTGGCAGTCCTGATCGTCTTTCAGCCCGAACTGCGAAGTGCTCTGGAACATCTGGGACGCAGCAAAATAGGAAAATACTGGAGTAATTTCTCGGCAGGCGGCAATATTGAGGAAACAAAAGTCAAACAGATCAAACGCGGCATTAACTGCGTCTGTGAGGCAGCAAATAACTTTCAGAAATCCAAAACCGGCGCCTTGATCGTATTTGAGCGGCAAACAAAACTCGGTGACATCATTGATACGGGAACCATTGTCGATGCCGTTCCGTCCGTTCCGATGATAGGAAATATTTTCTTCAACAAAGCCCCCCTGCACGACGGCGCTATGGTCATTCGCAACGGAATGATCTATGCGGCAGGCTGTATTCTTCCGCTCACCAAAAATAACAGCAGCGTCAGCGTGGATCTGGGCACCCGACACCGCGCAGGACTCGGTATCAGCGAGAACAGCGATGCGGTCGTCGTGATCGTTTCGGAGGAAACGGGAACGATCTCAATGGCACTGAACGGCGTCATCACACGCAACTATACCCGTGAAACGCTCAATGCCGCATTGGAGGAACTGATCGTTCCGAAGGAAACGGAAAAGGTAGAACGGATCCCCGTTATTTCCAGTATGAAGAAGGGACGAAAAAATGATAAATATAAAAAATAGATTCAGTATCGGAAAGCTTTTTTATAATGATAAATTTGTTATAATTTTTTCTGTATTTCTTGCGTTTATGTTCTGGGTCTTTGCCGTCAGTACCAGTCAGGATACCTCTTATCTGATGATCAACGATATTCCCGTTTCTGCTCCCGAACTTTCGGACGAATTACAGGTTTTCGGCATTGACAATCTGACCGCTTCCGTAAGAGTCAGCGGCAATGCACTGGTTATTCAGTCAATGTCGGCAAACGATATTTACATCACTGCTTCCAATACGGACGAACTGACCGAGATCGGTAAAAAAACAATGAAGCTGACAGCCAAAAAGAGCGGTGTCAAAACCGATTATGAATTTGCCTCCACCGTTTCCCCTGCAAAAGTCGATGTGTATGTTGACCGATATGTCAGCCGTGAAATACCGATAACGGAGAATGTCAAATTCAATAATATCGATTCGTCGCTTTATGTTTCTCAGTCGGTTCTTTCACAGTCCACGGTAACGGTTCAGGGTGCAGAAAGCTATGTCAATAAAATCGCAGAGGTACGCGCCGAAGAAGAAGTTAATGAAACACTTTCCGCTACCAAAAAAATCACCGATGTTCCTCTCGCCTTTTATGACGCCAACGGTGAAAGAGTTGACCAAACCTATCTTACCTTTAACATTACCAGTGTTGATGTTACCGTTCCCGTATATCAGGTCCACGAAATAGACGTCAAGCCCAATATCATCAATATACCAAGCTCTCTTGAATTTGACGAATCACTGATCAGTGTAGAACCGTCAACAGTCAATATTGTATTTCTTGATGAAAACAACGCTGTCGATACCATTTATACGGAAGAAATTGATTTTACCAAACTGAATCTTGAAAACAATACTTTCAAAAGCAATCTTGTCATTCCGACAGGCGCCAAAGATATTAACAGTGTCGGTTCGGTTACGGTAAAATTCGATACATCCGATATGACCCAACGTACCATCGCCGTTAACAAATTTGAAGTCATCGGACAAAGCAGCGATAAAGTCACCAAGGTAACGACCAAATCCATCAATGTAACGGTGATCGGTCCCACATCACAGGTTTCTTCTATTTCCTCCGGCAATATTACCGCTGTTGTCGATATGTCCGAAAGCAATGCTTCCAGCAGTCAATACAGTGAAGAACCTGTCACCTTCGGTATCAACCTCAAATTCTCCGAATGCTGGGTTTACGGCAGCTATCAGGTCGATGTCGTCACCTCCAATGCCTCCGAAGTTTCCGAAAGCAGCGCATAAAATCTATCATTCTTAGAGCCTGTTTAAAATCTTAGCACCGCACGGCATAGATATTAAACAGGCTCTTAGCCCCTGACAAACTTTTGATCAGAACAAGAACCAAAAATCATCCGCCCGATAGATAAATGATACAATTTATCTATCGGGCGGATTTTAATAAGCCAATATCAAGTTTCGGTTCCCCGCAGGGCAATTATGAATTATGCATTATGAATTGATTCAAAGTGTGATGATGAATTTGACCCACGTTTTGGAGTCGCTTTCGGCGTGAATTTTGCCGCCGTGCGATTCAACGGTTGATTTCGCAATGGCAAGTCCGAGTCCGTAACCGCCGCTTTTACTGTTGCGTGCTTCGTCCTCACGATAAAAACGCTCAAACACCTTATCAAGTTTATCCTGCGGTATGCCGTCGCCTGTATTATATACCTCTATGATTTTTTTGTTGGAGCGTGTATAAAGCTTTACTTTTATTTCGCCGTGTTCCGAAGAATATTTTACGGCATTGTCAATCAATATCGTCAAAACGTGTTTGATGGAGCTTTCATCACCATAGCAAAAGAGATTTTCCTCAGCTTCAACATCAAATTTTTTTCCCAGCTCAAAAACAGTGCTTTCAAACGGCAATGCCGTTGCCAAAACAATATCCGTCAGATTCAGCTTTGACATCTGAAGCTTATGTCCGCTTTTATCATCAAGACGCGCAAGACACAAAAGTTCATTGACAAGTTCACTCATCCGCACGGATTCCGAACGGATATACGAAAGCCATTTGTTCTCCCCTATTTCGCTTTCAAGAACATCTGCATTGGCACTGATGACGGCAAGAGGGGTTTTCAGCTCGTGACTTGCGTTTGAGATAAACAGCTTTTGCTTGTCGAAGGTTTCTTTGACAGGCTTGACAAGCCATTTGGAAAGAATGACAGCAATCACAAAGAATATCAGTATCGCAATCCCTCCGATAATGGTAGTGATCACGATGAGATTATTCATTGACTGCTGCTGTGCATTGATATCAAGAAATACCACGATTTTTCCGTAATATTTTGATTTGACATAAAATGCATAACTGCCTATTTCGCCATAGCTTTCTCCCGAAAGGAGCGCTTCATTGACATACGGGATAATGGCAGTCTGCTGAACCGTTATATTCCGGTTCAGTGTGATTCCGATGATCGTATTGGTTTCATCCAGCATTACCGAAAAGTTATCCACATATCCCGAATCACTGTCGTGATAGGGGTCTATATCGTCACCGAAAACCATTCTTCCGTCATTTTGAGCGATTCTTTGCAGTCGGTTTTCTATTTTACTTTTCGTGCTTGTCTGGCTTACCACATTAATGGCGAAAACAAGAGTGGTAATGACCATCGCCACCAGTACGGTGATCACAAGAATAATTTTTATACGAAGTTTTTTGATCATTTCGCACCGTCCAAACAGTAACCTATGCTCCTTCTCGTTTTTATCTGGACATTGGAATGAAGCATTGTCAGCTTTTTCCGAAGAAAGGAAATATAGACTTCCACATTATTATATTCCGTGTCATCATCATAGCCCCATATTTTCTTGACAAAAAGCTCTTTTGTGATAATTTGCCCTGCATTGGAAATGAGCATTTCCATCATCTGAAATTCCTTTCGTCCGAGAACTACGGAATTTCCGTTACAGATCAGCTCACCGCGCTTAATATCAAGCGTAATATCTCCGTATTTCGGATTGATGTCCGCAATGATTCCTTTGCGTCTTGTCATTGCGCGGATCCTTGCAAGAAGCTCGCCTATGGAAAACGGCTTTGTCAAATAGTCATCCGCACCGCAGTCAAGCCCCTTGATCTTATCGTCAATTTCCGATTTCGCCGTCAGTAAAAGTACGGGAGTTTCTATTTTCTTGATACGAAGATAGGTAAGAACATCGAGTCCGTTCATCTTCGGCAGCATTATATCCAGCACGATGCAGTCATAAACATCTGTCAGTGCATTTTCCAGTCCGCTCTGACCGTCATTGGATATATCCACTTCATAATGTTCTTTTTTCAGTATCGCTCCTATCGCCTCGGCAAGACCGATCTCATCTTCCACAACCAATATTCTCATTGATAATTCTCCTTTATACCTGCCATTTGCGTTTGTAAAGACGTGACGGTCTGTGTCCGGCGTCTTTCGTCAGTTGATCGGTTTCTTCTCCCAAAGAGCCGTATTTTCTTCTGAACGGCGCTTTTAGCAGTGGTTTGTTCAATATGATCTCATAGACCTGCTGAAGCTCTGTCAGCGTAAAATATTCGGGCATCAAATTCAGTGCAATATCCGTATAGGTTATTTTTCCTCTCAAACGCTCTATGGCAAAAGTGATGATTTTTGCGTGGTCGAATGCCAAACCGTCACACGCAGCAATTTGATACTCGCTTTCCACTCCTGTGGCAGTTCGTGTTTTGGTACGGCGAACTTTGGCAGTAATCGTTTCGCCAATCTCTGTATTGGTAAGCGTCAAAAGATAATCCGTAGTACTGACATAGCCACTGTCGGTTTCGGTAATGCTTTCGCTTTCCGTTTCAAGCAAAACATCGAACCATTCCGCACTTCTTGCGTCATCGCCTGCCTTGACTTCTACCTGTGTGCTGTCGATCAGCGCCATATAAGAACAGCTCATCACCCACATACGAGGGTCGCGCTTCGGCTCGCTGAAAGTGTAGAGCTGTTCAAGATAGATATTCTTCACGCCTGTTTCTTCCAAAAGTTCGCGTTTTGCTGCCTGCTCGGTTGTTTCGCTCGGATTCACAAAACCTCCCGGCAATGCCCACGAACCAAGGTACGGATGCCCCCCTCTTTTGATAAGCAGAAGCCGAAGCACTTTTTGGGGCAGTCTTCTGTAATTGTTTTCTTCACGGTTTTCCGCCGTAAAAATCACCATATCGGTTGCTACCGACGGACGCTCATAATCGCCGGGTCGGTACTGTGCCAGAAATTCTTTTTCTGTAAGACCGTTTTTATCTCGTATTTCCACCTTATCACCTGTTAGTAGTTATTTGATAATATCATATTCAAATTATAATACGTTATCTCGTTTTTGTCAATCAAAAATTTGTCAAATATTCAATAAATTCGTATCAACACTTGCAATTAATCTGTATTTGTTTTATACTTATTATATCATTACAGAATCTTTTGTTCGGGAAGTGAAATAATGCGCAGGGACAAAATCAATTATTATCTTGACATTGCCGAAACTGTTCTGGAGCGCGGAACGTGTTTAAGAAGAAATTTCGGTGCCATTATCGTTAACAATGACCAAATTATTTCAACAGGCTATGTAGGCGCTCCGAGAGGCAGAAAAAACTGTGTTGATCTGGGAGTCTGCGTCCGTGAAACTTTAAAGGTTCCGAGAGGGGAACGATATGAATTATGCCGCTCGGTTCACGCAGAGCAGAATGCCATTATTCACGCCGACCGGGAAAATATGATCGGCTCCACGCTTTACCTTGTCGGTAAGGACGCAAAAACAGGCGAATATGTTGAAAACGCTTCTGCCTGTTCAATGTGCAAACGTATGATCATCAACGCAGGAATCCGGAATGTCATTATCCGCAACAGCAAAGAGGTCTATACGGTTGTCGATGTTAATGATTGGATCGTCAACGATGAATCCATCAAGGGTGTTTTCGGATATTGAACAAAATATTTTTCAAAAAACCATTTACGATTAACATAGAAATATGTTATAATAAATTGAAAATAAAAATTTCGGAAAGGTGAAAACTATGAAAAAATTAATGGCTGAATTCAAGGAATTTATTATGAGAGGCAATGTGCTTGACCTCGCTGTCGGTGTTATCATCGGCGGTGCGTTCGGTGACATCGTTACTCACCTCTGCGACGACTTGATCACGCCGCTCATCCAGTTCATTATCGGTAAGATTGTCGGCGTTAAGGACATTGACGAAATGACAAAGGTACTGAATGTTGGTCCCTTTGCTTTCGGTTCGTTCGTTTCCGCTGTCATCAACTTCCTGATTATGGCTATCATCATCTTTGCCATTGTTAAGGCTGTCAACAAGCTGATGTCTTTGACAAAGAAACAAGAGGAAGAAGTGACCACAAAACAGTGTCCTTTCTGTATGAGCGAGATCGACATCAATGCAACACGCTGCCCTCACTGTACTTCTGTTCTTGAGATCGCTGAAGAAGAACTGAAAGAAGAAAAGGCTGAGGCTGTAGCTGCTGAGGAAGCCAAGAGCGACAAAAAGAAAGGCAAGGAATAATCTTAAAGCTTGAAATCATCGGCGGTAAATTTCGGAAGTGTCGGAGCGGACTTCGGTTCACGCTTCAAAGGGTCATATACATACCTTTTGCACGGAGTATCAACAGAAAGTGTTCCGTGCTGACATACGAAATTGCCGTCGTTATTTTTTGACGAAAATTGACAGTATTCGCACCGCGGAGCGATGTTGTTTCCGAAAAGCTTTTTTCTTTGTATTTTCTGTAAGGGTATAGGCAAGAACATATTCAATCTCCTTTTTGTATTGATCCACTGCTATTATACCATTACACATTTTGATCTGTAAATACCATAATTAATTTTTAAGGGGCAAGGCTATGATTTTTAAAAGTAAAAACACAGATTTAAACTTTGTTGACGGTGTGGGTTTTTTAACATTTCCGTCACTTTCGGAGCTTGATTTTGTCAATCACGCATTTTCCACCAGGATCGGCGGAGTGAGCACCGGCGAATTCAAATCAATGAATCTGAATTTCAAGCGCGGTGATGACCCTGAAAAAGTAACAGAAAATTATCAGATTTTCTGTCAGGCAGCAGGCTTTGACTACCGGACGCTTGTAAGCTCCTCACAAGACCATAATACCAATGTCCGGTTCGTCACCAAGAACGACTGCGGTATCGGTATCTTCCGCGAACACGATATGCCAAGCGTTGACGCTCTTATCACCAATGAACCGGATGTTACTCTTGTCACGCACTATGCGGATTGTACCCCCCTGCTTTTTGCAGACCCCGAAAAAAAAGTCATTGCCCTTGCACACGCAGGCTGGCGCGGAACGGTTGGGAAAATCGGTGAGATCACCGTTGAAGCAATGCAGGAAAAATACGGCTGTGACCCGACAGACATTATCGCCGTTGTAGGTCCTGCCATCGGTCAGTGCTGTTATGAGGTTGACACACCCGTTTATGAACAGTTTGCCAGTCTTACCGAGCTGAAACCTGCCTATTTTACCAAAAGCCTCGGACACAGCAAATACCTTGTTGACCTGAAAGAAACCAATCGCCGTATGCTTCTGGAAGCCGGACTTCTCAGCATCAACATCACCATCAGCGACGTATGCACACGCTGCAACAGCGGACTTCTGTACTCACACCGTGCCAGCGGCGGCAAACGCGGCGGTCTTATCGCAATGATGAGAATTAATTCATAATTCATAATTACCCTGCGGGTTCTTAATGACTTTATTGTGAATGATAAAATATCCACCTGACACGGCTTGATCGGTCAGGTGGATATTTTTTGCAGAGGAAGCAATAGGATATTGGTAACAAAAGCTTGAAGGAATTCTTTGGTAATGTTATACTTGGCATAGATCGATATTGAGGGAGGATTGACTGTG
>CADCRH010000158.1 GCA_902803805.1 uncultured Ruminococcus sp. | reverse complement strand
TATATAAAATAACATATAATGTATGGTGCGGCGGTGAGATATATTTTATTGGGGGGAAATCAGATTGATTCTTGTGCTTGCTCAAGAATTGAAAAAATATAGGACAGTTTTTTGGAATCCGACAGCTTTGAAACGGCGGAGCCTTTGTATTTGATTGCTGCTTCGATATCCGAGCGTGTGACGCTCCAGTTTTTCTGCTCAATAAATATTTCGCCGTTTTTGACGATATAGGAAAATGTTTCGCCGTTTTCCAAGGTGAACTGTCTGCCCTGATTCTGAATGATGATGTCAAAAATAGTGTTACTCATCATTTTGAATGAATATAACAGATGTATCGTGACAGTTTCGCATACGGTACCTGCTGCGGCATTGGAATGTTTTCATAGCGCTTACTCCTTTAAGATTAAATTTGATATTCCTATCCTACAACATTTTAACGCCTTTGTGTTATGCCGACAGCATAAATTTTCAAAAATTATGTTAAAATAGGACCGAGAAAAATTCCTATCAGATTGATGATCAGTCCCAAAAAAACAAACAGGATTCTTTTTGTGTCGTGTGTTGATGTTTTGAAAAGTTTATCCTGAAACGAAAGAAAATTGGTATAGAATAGAAGCGGAATAATAACGATCATCAGCAGCAGGAACAAACGTATCAGAAAATCATTAAAATTTTTTCCGTCAAGAAACAGTGAAATACTGAAAGGAAAAAGAATAAAAAGAAACAGTAACATAAAGAAAACACAAGAGAGATAGCGTACTGCCGGATATTTTGAACCTGCTCCGGGAATACCGGGAAAAATTTTGAAATCTGTATGCTGTTTGGATTTGGAATATTTTTTGTATGCCCCAAAATTTTTTTCAAGAATCATATTTTTTAGTAAAGTTACGTTGTCGAATCTTTGGCGCGGTTCTAATTCAATACAGTTTTTAATAATTTGGGAGAGTTTCTGATTGTCGGTATAAAGCTCCTCTGACGGCAGTTTTCCTCCCGTCAGCAAATAGTTCATCAGTACACCCACGGAATAGATGTCTGTCCGTGGGTCGGACTGACGAAAACCGAACTGTTCGGGAGCAGCAAAGCCTTCTGTTCCGAGAATATGCGTATCGTGAGCGGCATCGGATTTTTCGGTTCGTGCAATACCGTAATCAATAATTTTGATGACCCCGTCATTGCCCAGTATAATATTTGTTGGTGTGATGTCACGGTGTATAATATCCATACCGTGCAGGATCTCAAGTCCCTCACAGATTTGAATGATCAGATAGGCGGCCTCGGATTCACTCAATGGTTTCTCTTGACAGTACTGTTCAAGCGTCATACCTGGAATATATTGCTCTAAAATAATACACGAGTTGTCTGTTGCAACACAGTCAAATATTTCAACCAAATTTTTATGATGAACATTGGCAAGTTGTTGATGTATAGTAAATTCGTGCAGGGGCATAACCTTTTTGATCATTATATTTTTTGTGTGTTGGTTCATAACAAGCTCCGTAAACTCATTGTAGGAGGTTAAAGTATCTGTTTCCCAAAGCTGAAATTTTTCCTGAACAGTCATAAGGATTCTCTTTTCTGTAATGATATGGTATTATTATATCATAAAATGACAAATAAAGAAATCTCAAACAGGCAAGCTTTCAGACACTTTCCATTACTCCACAAAAAATTGTTTGTTATGCTGACAGCATACACGCTGAGAAATTGGTTGTGTTACAATAAGCTTACAGATTATTTTGTATTGTCAAATAAAAATAAAAGGAATATATTATTATGAAAGATTTTAAAAGAAAAAAATCAACGGATGAGTTAATGAAAATATTGAAAAACAAAAGCAGCTACAGCGATTATATTTCTGAAAACAAGGGGAGTATGGACAGCAATAAAACATTGCCGCAAATGCTGGAAAAGTTACTGAATGAGAATCATATCACAAAATCAAAGGCGATCAAAAATTCACAGCTTGAGAGTCATTATGCGTATCAGATTTTTAACGGTACAAAAACGCCGTCAAGAGATAAGCTGATTATGTTGTGTATCGGCTGCGGCGCAACCGTTGAGCAGACAAGAAAAATGCTGATCAAAATTAAAGCCGCTCCGCTTTATCCGAAAGATAAGCGTGACAGCATCATTCTTTTTGGAATTCTGCACAAGATTCTCGTAATGGATATTGACATACTGCTTTATGAACACGGGCTTCCGACTTTGATCAAATAAAAAATACTTCTGCGGAGATACTTTCCTTCGCAGAAGTATTTTTTGCTGGTTTTAGGACATATCGATATTGCCGTTTACCGTTGTTAAAAGGCACATTCCGTCCGCATCCACATAACCGAGCGGAGGTCCCGGAACTGATACGCTGCCGTTGACAGTGGAGCAGGAATAGCGTTTTTCACTTATCAGCTTTCCTGTGATACTTCCGTTAACGGTAGAGGCAGAAATATTGGCACCATCGCATTTGTCCAGAATAATGCTGCCGTTGGTCGTATTTAAAGAAAAATAATTGGAGTCATAGGTGTTGGCAGTACCTTGGCAGATAGAATTTTTTGCTGTAATATTTCCGTTGGTAGTGTGAAGGCTGAGATCAGATACAGCCTTACAGCCATCAATAGTAATATTGCCGTTCATTGTACCTGCCTCTAACTGATTTTTTACATTTGCGTCTTTCAGGCGGATATTTCCGTTGGTAGTTTCCAGATACAATAAATCCGTAACAGTCAGACTTTGATCGATTGTAATATTTCCGTTGGTAATAGCAACATAGATTTTTTTGTATTCCTTTTTCGGCAGATAAACGGTTATTTTAGGTGTTGGTGCATAGTTCGCGCCGATATAGTGATACCATTTCTTTTGATTGCTTGCCGAAACGGTCAGTGTCATTTCCTTTTCCTGATCCTTTAACAGATTATGCTTTACGAGATTGCTGTCATAATATTCGATATGAAGCTTGTCATCGGTGGAAGCTTTGAACTCAATGTCATCATCTTCCGCCAAAATCTCATAGCTTTGATAGGGATAACTGTCCTCATACACTTTTTTCTCAAACTGTTCTGTGCTGATGGCATAGATATTTAATCCTGTGCAGAAAAATACGATCAGGCACAGCAGTAAGCCTGAGCAGAAAAAAAGCACCGCAAGCTTGATAAGAAATTTCTTGGTGATTTTGTTGGGTTTCTTCATTGTAACGTTTTTGCTCTCCATTTTAGGCAGCCTCCTTTGTCAGAAAATACTGAATTTTGATCAATAACCATCTTGTGAATTTAAAGTACAGTTTTCCGAGAATGTTTAGTCCGAAGAACAGAAGCACCGAAAGTCCGATTGCCGCAGCCGCTTCACCTAGCGTAAAGAAAGCGGAGGCAGGACTGCCGAGAAGAAAAGGAAAAGCGGCGATCCCTAAGATACCGGTAAAAACCAATGCCAGGTCTGCTATATAAAGACTGACAAGAACTGCCCAAAGTGCGATATAGACTGCTACTAAAGCGAACCAGATCGGAAAAGCGCAGAGAAAAATAACGATATTGAACCACGCCGGTTTTCTCGCTGTATTCTGCGGAACGTCAAAGGATTGATTGGATTTGATTTGTTGGGCTATATCATCGATATTTCCGAGAGACTCGATCGCTTCTTCTTCGCTGATTCCGTCCTCCATCAGGTCGTCAAGCATTTCGGAATAAAATTCGACCGACTTTTTCATATCCGCCGCCGAAAGGTCTTTCAGCTTTTTTTCAAGCTCTTTTAAAAATTCATTTTTTGTCATTGCTGTTGTCCTCCCTCATAACAAAATGGTAAATAGCCTTGATTTCTTCCCAATCCTCTGAAAAAGAATCCAGCCTGTCAATGCCCTTTTGCGTTATGTGATAATATTTTCTCAGTCGTCCGTTATGTTCAACAGAATACTCATTCAGCAATTCGGCAGTTTCAAGCCGTCGCAGAATAGGGTAGAGCGTCGATTCGGAAATCGTAAGATACGGTTTCATATCCTTAATGATTTTATATCCATAAGAATCCTCATACTTGATCGACGCAAGCACACAAACATCAAGCAATCCTCGTTTCAGTTGAATATCCATAACATACCTCCTTATGAATAATACTATACAACACATAGTATTATTTGTCAAGAGGTATTTTTAATTCATAATTCATAATGCATAATTCATAATTACCCTGCGGGTTCCCAAAAACGGATTGCTGTCAATAAGAAATAAATTTGGCATTGATACACAGAATGAAATAAAATGCATTTTGCCGACACTAAAATGCATTTTACCGTTTTTGAGTTTATTTTTTTGTTTCGGTATGTTATTATCTAATTGCGGTAAGGAGGAAAATGATTGAAGCTTAAAATTGAAATGTTTGATGAATGCAAGGAAACAGAAGTCAATATAAAATGCAAAGAGCTTGATAACACATTAAAGAAAGCGGTCGATATATTAAAGCAATCCGACAAAACTTTTGCGGTGCGAAAAGATAACAGTACCAAGATCCTGAAAATTGAGGATATATGTTATTTTGAAAGCGTTGATGAACAGACGTTTGTTTACACGCAGGAGGATGTATATTCCTGTCAAAAGAAGTTGTATGAGGCGGAGGAGATTCTTTCGGATACGTCGTTTGTACGGATAAGCAAATCCTGCATACTGAATATCGACTATCTGGAAAGTGTCAGAGCCTTACTCAACGGAAAGTTGGAAGGGACGCTTTCCAATGATGAAAGGGTCATCATCAATCGGCATTATGTGCCTGCATTTAAGAAGAAATTCGGTGTTTAAAAGGAGGAATCATATGTTATGTCGATCATTAAAAGACTACCCCATTACATTATAATGTGTTGTGTTTCATTTACGGTGTGTGTGATGCTTCTGTCACTGATCCACTCGTGGTATGACTTGATGGCAACGATGGCGTGGATCGCCAATTTTGAGCTTTTTGCCGTATGCTTTTCCATATCGGCTTTGATGTTTATTACGGATATGCTGACGGAAAATTTTGCGTTGCCATTGGCGTCACTGATACAGTTTACAGACGAAATGCTTTGTGTGTTCGGTCTGGGCGGTTTGGTGTTCGGCTGGTTTCCGATGACGATTGAATGGTTTTGGGCGGTTTTGGCAATCAATGCAGTCATCTATATCTGTACATTTTTGATGATGTACTATGTCAATTCAAGAATCTCAAAAGACATCAATCAGAAAATAAAAGAAAGGAAGAGATTAAGAAATGAGTGAAAAAATTATTGAGGTAAACGGTTTGGTAAAAGAGTACAAACAACTTCGTGCAGTTGACGATCTGTCATTCGAGGTAAATGACAGGGAGATACTCGGATTGCTCGGACCCAACGGCAGCGGTAAATCAACAACAATGAACTGCATACTCTCACTGCTCAAATACAACAGCGGCAGTATCAAAATATTCGG
>CADCRH010000157.1 GCA_902803805.1 uncultured Ruminococcus sp. | reverse complement strand
GTCTTACTTCCGCAAGACTGTTTTGAGAAAGCTCGGAAATATTCTTCCCGTTAAACATCACCGTACCCGAAGTGGGCTTATCCATACCCGATACGGAATAGAGCAGTGTGGATTTGCCCGAACCCGAAGGCCCCATTACAGCGACCATTTCGCCGCTGTCAACGGAAAAACTGACATTTCTCAGGACATTATTCTGACGCTTATTGACTACATACGTTTTGCAAAGGTCTGTTACTTCAAGAAATTTCATAAAAAATACCTCACTCTATATTATTCACTTCCGATGACTGAATGCCCTTTACCGACCACGCACTGACAAATGCTGCCATCACTGTTGCGGCAAACACGATCAGCGGATAAGTAAGATAGGTCTGTACATAATCAATGGCAAAGGAAATATTGTAAGCACCCATTGTTTTGAAGATTCCACCTACTGCCAACTGTGCGGCAGGTTCTGCAAAGATCACCGCAAGCAGTACAGACATTAACATCACAATTGCGATTCGTGCCGTTTGCCAGATGACAACCGAAATGTTTTTGAATCCCATCGCTTTAAGCAGTGCGATCTCACTGCGTTCTTTTGTCATAAAGGACTTTTCCATCAAGATAACGACAAGAATATTAATCATCATAATCACAAGCACAATGAAGTCTTTGCTGTCGCTCATATATCCTGCCGCACCGCCGATACAATAATCAACATATTCTCCCGATGTGCGAACCGTATCTTCCGGATAAAGTTCTTTGATTTTTTCCAGTCTTGTTTCTTTTTCGCTTTCCGACGGATGATCGGTATATCTGATCTGATAGGCGAAAAATCCCATTGCTTTTGAATAGTCCATCCGGTACTTCTCGCTGAAACGGATACCCTCACCGAAATTATTCATACTCTGATAGATGGCAGTAATGATAAATTCCGAACTGCCATTGGTTGTTTCCACTGTGACCTTATCTCCGACACCTGCCGAAAGTCTGTCTGCGATAACGTGTGTAATGGCAATTTCATTTTCATTCTGCGGAGCGGTGCCCTCAATATACGGATATTGGTCGGTCGTTACACCGATTCCGTGGAATGACAGTGATTTGCATTTATGGCTTCCGTTTTCAATCTTTAGTTTAAATACTGTTTCGGCAAAACATTGTGCAGGAATTCCGTTATCTGCCAATGTTTTCTCCATTTCTTTCAGATATTTTTCCCGCTTTTCCTGACCGTCGGATGTATAGTATTTTTCGAGTGCCGATGTATCTTCAACCGTGACATCACATTCTGCCATTGATATCCAAGTGATCAATTTATCGCTTGTCAGAGTCGTCATTGTATTGAGTATAATGGTAATAATCAGTATGCCGACTGTAAACGTCACTGTCATTACCGCAAAGTGTCTGAATCCGCTCAATACATCATTGAGTGCCATAAAGAAGATCGGTTTTCCGTGCGTTTTGGAAAGTCTGATAAAGCCTTTTTTCTTGTATCTTTTGCCGTTCTCGCCGTTTCTGATCGCATCAACGGGAGTAAATTTTTTCACCTTTGCCGTGCTTATCCAGCAAAATAAAAGAATCAGCATTACGACCGCCAGTGAACAAATAACATTAATCAGATAATTGCTTTCACTGTTGATAATAATTGTTTCGGACGCCTGCGAGATCATCATTTTTCCGAACGGCAAACCTCCGAAAAATCCGATAACCGTTGCCGTTATCGCCATTGTAAAGTACTTCACCAGATACAACATTCGTATTTTTGCATTTCGGATACCGATGGCTTTCATCACGCCGATTTCTCTGTATTCTTCGCTGATCGTGAACGACACTGTGAATTTCAGCAGTACCAGTGAAATCACAATCAGACAGATACTCACGACCAGAAACAAGCCTGCATTGATCATATCCATAATATACGTCAGCTTGATGGTATCTCTTGTGGCATTGAACGCTACACCCTCATTATCGCTGATCAACGCTTCTATCTCACTGATATGATCGGTTTCGATACACAATAACTTTCCGATACAGGAATCATAAGTTTCACTCAGATTCTCTTTGTATTTGTCAAAGTCATTTTGACTGATAACAAATCGCGGAGCCGACATCATACTGGAACCGAGAATTGCGTCCATCAAGCGTCCGCGCACAGTAAATTCCTGTGTAATATTTCCTACTTTGATCTTGATTGTCGAACCTTCGGTTATTTGATGTTCTTTGAAGAAAGCCGCAGCAATATAGATCTCGCCATCGGAAATATCGCTGATCTCGTTTTGGTTTCCGTCATAAATCTTAATCGCAAGATTATCGATACTGTTCAGTACTCCGAGAGAAGGGAAATTAATTTTTTCACCCTTGTACTCTGCGGCTTCTTCCTGTAAGTAAAGGATATTTTCTGCCTGATAGGATTTGACATATTCAGACGATTTGAGCGAATTTTCAATTGATTCACTGCCTGTCGTTCCCACTGTTGCCGCAAAGTAATCTTTGGCACCTGCCATATCAAGATAACCGTCCAGTGCCGTTATCACCGATATAAGCGTATTGGCACTGCTTGACACAAACATTACGGCGATGATCATAAAGACAAGAAGAATAACATTCATTGTCTTTTTGCGTTTCAAATCTTTTTTAAGAATATTCAGATACATAACTGTTCTCCCGAAATGATTATTTGTTGCTGCCGAACGGATGTTTCAGCTTGTCTGTAATGGCTGTTCCGATAATATCACGAGCCGACCGGTAGATTACTTCGGCTCTTTCCTTATCCGTACCGAGCTTATCGGAAATTTCCGAAATAATTTTTTCGGTGTGTTTCTTTCCGATAAACATATTGTCCTCAAAGATTTGATTCACCTGTGTGCTTTCCGCTTCCGATAAGCCTGTTTTCTTGCAAAGTTCCAATATAAATTCCGTTTTGTTCATAATGATTTCCTCCTGTTGTTTGTTTTTAGTCGTTGATTTGCTGCTTGATTGTATCTAAAGTATATCACGGAAATTATTAAATAATCCTTAAATGAGTTATTGTAATTTTGCAACAAGAAAACGTATTTATTTTATATAAAATAGGCAAAAATCACTATAAAAAGCACCCTGCCGCCGATTTTCGAGTAACAAGGTGCTTGACAATTTTTTATGTTG
>CADCRH010000156.1 GCA_902803805.1 uncultured Ruminococcus sp. | reverse complement strand
TGATAAGGCTTCGTTTCAAACTTTACAAATAAGGGCGGTTTTGATATAATAGAGGCGATTGGCGCTGATAACAAATTCTGGATTTAAAGTACGGGGGTGGAAAACCAAAGACACCGATCATCAAAAATGATAAGAATTGGCAGGCATTTGACAGCGGAATCCATCCGTCATTGTAACTTAGGAGAAACATATGATTTATGCAGAAAATTTAAGAAAAGAATTTACCAAGAATATCAAAGAGCCGGGACTGAAAGGAAGCTTTAAAGCCTTGTTCAAGCCACAGAAGGAAACAGTCGTTGCGGCGGACAATATCAGCTTTCACGTGCCCAAGGGAGAAATTCTCGGCTTTATCGGTCCGAACGGTGCAGGAAAATCAACCGTCATCAAAATGCTTACGGGGATTCTGACCCCGACAAGCGGTCAGTGCAGAATTAACGATAAAATACCGCAGAACGACCGAAAGAATTATGTGCGTGACATCGGTGTTGTGTTCGGTCAGCGGACACAGCTGTGGTGGGATCTGCCGTTGCTGGAAACCTATTCGGTGCTGAAAGAGATCTATGAGGTCAATGATGACCGGTTCAAGGAAAGAATGGCATTTCTGAATGAAGTGCTGGAGCTTGACGATTTTATCAGATCGCCCGTGCGGACACTTTCGCTCGGTCAGCGTATGAGAGCGGATATTGCCGCGTCAATGCTCCACAGTCCCAAAGTACTTTTTTTGGATGAGCCGACGATCGGTCTTGATGTTGTCGTAAAGGATAATATCCGCCGTGCGATAATGAAGATCAACAAAGAGGAACAAACAACAGTGATACTGACCACGCACGATATAAGCGATATTGAGCTTTTGTGCGACAGGATCGTGATGATCGACAAAGGCAAAAATGTTTATGACGGTTCTCTGAAAGAACTGAAACATAACTACGGTCAGATGAGGGAACTGACATTTGAAGCAGACCCGTTGTCGGAACTGTCGGAACAGAAATTCCGTGAGGGACTGAATCTGTTCGATGAGGATATGATCGTTAAGTGTGATAAAAATATGTTCAGCGTTCGTTTTAACAGTGATGTAATGCCTGTCGGAGAAATGCTGAATCATACTCTTTCGGTCACAAAAGTCAAGGACATTGCCGTAAAAGACGCGGATATTGAAGAAATTATCCGCCGCCTGTATCAAGAGGGGGCGGATATAAATGAATAAAATTCGCAGACAGTACCTTCCGTTTATGAGGGCAGGCGTTCAGACAATGATCACCTATCGAATGAATTTTCTGGGTTTTGTGGTCGGAGGTCTTATCTACTGCTTTGTAATGTATTATTTGTGGAAAGCGGTATTTTTATCGTCAGGCGGCGAAACCTTTATGGGCTTTTCAATGACCGATATGGTCGTGTTCCTGTTTTTGTCAAACGTAACGGGAGAGCTGACATTCAGCAGCGTTAGCAATGATATTGGCGAGGAAATCAAGGATGGCAGTATTGCAATGAGACTGATCAAGCCTGTCAATACCGATCTGAGTTATTTGGCGGCAGAACTGGGCGGCGCATTTCTTCGTCTGGTGATATTGGCGCTCCCGATGATGGTCGGTCTTGAAATTTATCGGTATTGTGTGTTCGGAACCGTAATACTGAACCCGCTCCATCTTTTGTTTTATTTGCTCAGCGTGATTCTGGCATATCTGATCTCATTCAGAGTGAATCTCTGCTTCGGGTTCGTTGCCTTTTATGTCAAAAACCTGTGGGGAATCGGTATACTGAAAAACAGTATCATTAATTTTCTTTCGGGTTCGCTGATACCGCTGGCGTTTATGCCCGGATGGTTACGGACAACACTGGAATATATGCCGTTTGCGTCAATGAGCTATACTCCCGTGATGATCTATATGGGGAAGTACGATATGAATGAAATATTGTTTCGGCTGGCGATTCAGGCAGTATGGGCAGTACTGATCTACGGACTTTCCAAATTGATATGGGTCGGTGCTGTTAAGAAACTTTGTGTGCAGGGAGGTTGACATATGCGTCGTGCGTTTAAAATTTACAGGATCCTCGTTGCACAGAACCTGAAACGGATTATGGAATATAAAGCCGACTTTTTGACGGGTGCGGTGAGCTTTTTGATTGATCAGGCGATCGGTATTGCGTTTATCTTTATTATTTTTTCACAGATACCGCACCTTGCCGGCTTTACGTTTGAACAGATTGTGTTTATTTACGGCTTCTCGCAGATACCGAAAGGACTTGACCACCTTTTGGCGGACAATCTGTGGAGCGTAGGATATTTTATCGTCCGTAAGGGTGATTTTGACAAATACCTGACCCGTCCGATCAATCCGTTGTTTCACGTGATAGCGGAAACATTTCAGATCGACGCGGTAGGGGAGCTGGTCGTGGGAATCGGACTGATGATTTATGCTGCCCCAAATGCAGGCTTGTATATCACTCCCGTCAGTGTGCTGCTGTTTATCCTCGTCATACCGTTTGCAACACTGATCTATACATCCATTAAAATCGCAACAGCGGCATTTGCGTTTTGGATCAAAAGCAGCGGCTTTATTATACAAATGGTTTACGGAATGAATGAATTCGCGAAATATCCCACCACGATCTACAGTACCGTGATCAAGACGTTTGTTACTTACATCATTCCGTTTGCTTTTACGGGATTTTACCCTGCACTGTATTTCCTGACAGGGGAGAACCCGCTGTTTCATATCGGCGGTGTCGTTCTGATCTCGGTGATATTCCTGACGATCTCGCTTTGGATATGGAAGAAAGGGTTATCGGCTTATGAAAGTGCAGGCAGTTGATCGCTTGACAATATGCTGTAACAGCGCTATAATATTAAAGTAAAATTTAATACGTTTCAACAAGCTGTGGAGTCAATCGAATTGTTCTGAGAGTTAGGTAGTGCCTATTACACATTGAACCTGATCGTTTTGCGGTGAGGGAGTTTTGTTAAAATCCGAAATGTCACACAGATCAAATAATTTCAACGAAGCTCCTGCGGCTTCGTTGATTTTTTTTGAAAGGAAATGATGAGATATGTCAGATAAACTGATACTCGGCGGAAAAGAATTTGAATCGCGCTTCATTCTTGGTTCGGGAAAATTTTCATTGGATATTATCAAGGCGGTGATAGAGGACGGCGGTGCGGAAATCATCACACTTGCCCTGCGCAGAGCCAATGTCGGCGGCGAAGAAAACATTCTTGACTTTATCCCGAAGAATGTGACACTCCTGCCGAACACTTCGGGCGCCAGAAACGCAGAAGAAGCGGTGAGAATTGCCAGACTTTCGAGAGAACTGGGCTGTGGTGATTTTGTGAAAGTCGAAGTGGTGCACGACAGTAAATATCTGCTGCCCGATAATTACGAAACCGTCAAGGCAACAGAAATCCTTGCCAAAGAGGGCTTTGTGGTGCTACCGTATATGTACCCCGATCTCTATACTGCCCGTGACCTTGTGAATGCAGGTGCAGCGGCAGTAATGCCTCTTGCCGCTCCGATAGGCAGTAATAAAGGCTTATGTACCAAGGACTTTATCAAAATCCTTGTCAATGAGATCGACCTTCCGATCATCGTTGACGCAGGTATCGGAGCGCCGTCGCAAGCCTGTGAAGCGATGGAACTCGGCGCGTCTGCGGTGATGGCGAATACTGCCGTTGCCACCGCAGGAAATATCCGTCAAATGGCAAGAGCGTTTAAACTTGCCGTCGAATCGGGCAGACTGGCTTATCGTTCGGGATTGGGTCGTGTACTGCAAAATCACGGTGAAGCGTCCAGTCCGCTGACAGGCTTTTTACAGGACTGATGGAAAGGAAGAAATACAATGCCCGAAGAAATGAATATCGAATCCGAGGTTTTGAATCTGTACGACCAATATGATTTTGCCTCTTTCACCGCCGCCGATGTGGAAACGGCATTAAAAAAAGACAGTATTGATTTTAAGGACTATGCGGCGCTGTTGTCGCCTGCCGCACTGCCCTATCTGGAGCAGATGGCGCAAAAAGCACAAAGGCTCACGCGCCGTCAGTTCGGCAATACGATCGCGCTCTTCACCCCAATCTATATTGCGAACTACTGTGAAAATCAGTGTGTTTACTGTGGCTTTAACTGCAAAAATAAGATTCACCGCGCCAAGCTGAACAGAGAGGAAATCGAAAAAGAGTATCAGGCGATCGCCGCAACGGGACTGAAAGAAATCCTGATCCTCACAGGGGAATCCCGAACAATGTCCGGCATAGAATATATCGGTGACGCCGTAGAGCTGGCAAAACAGTATTTTTCGCTGATCGGACTGGAGATCTATCCCGTTGACGTTGACGAATATCAATATTTACATCAGCGCGGTGCAGATTTTGTAACGGTCTTTCAGGAAACCTACAACACAGAAACCTATCAGAAAGTTCACTTGGCAGGTCAGAAACGAATCTTCTCTTATCGTATCAATGCACAGGAAAGAGCGTTGCAGGGCGGTATGCGCGGTGTAGGCTTCGGCGCACTGCTGGGAATCGACGATTTCCGGCACGACGCTTTTTCCGTCGGTGTTCACGCGTCATTGGTGCAGAAGAAATATCCTCACGCAGAGATCGCACTTTCCGTTCCCAGACTGCGCCCGTACATCAACAATGCGGAAGAAAACCCGAAAGACGTACACGAAAAGCAGTTAATGCAGGTGATGTGTGCCTATCGTTTGCTGTTGCCGTTTGCCAGCATTACGATTTCCACCCGTGAGCGCAGTGAATTCCGTGACAATGCTGTTACGATCGCCGCAACGAAAATTTCTGCAGGCGTCAGTGTCGGTATCGGCGGACACAGCGACGAGGAAAAAGGTGACGAACAATTTGAGATCAGCGACCCCCGTTCTGTTGACGAAGTTGTCAAAGCCCTCTATGCCCACCACCTCCAACCCTCCTTCAACGACTACATCAGACTGATCTGAATTTTTAATTCATAATTACCCTGCGGGCGAACCGGGAGTGATGGCGCGGCAAAACAAAATTTTGTCAGGGGATGTTACGGATATGGTTTTATTGAATAATTGTAAAAGAAATACAAACGTTTTTCTTGATATTGGGAATTGCTTGTGATAAAATATTGATAGCTGTTGACGGCAGGGGTAAGCTTTATGTGTCGGGAAATTGAGGGTTGAATGAATGAAAAAATTTGAACGGCAAGAATCAGACCGCCGGACAGCAAAATGATGAATTTTCGAGGATTTGAAATTATGCTTTTTGTGATTACTTCAACCGAACTTTGCACCGACAATTTTCTCGGCAGGATCGAGGAGATCGCAATGTCGCATCCCGACAGGATCATACTGCGCGAAAAGCAGATGACCGAAAGGCAATACAGAACGTATGCTTATGATTGTCAGGCGATATGCAGGCTGTATGACGTTCCGTTCTCCGTCCACGGTTTTATTGATATTGCGCGTGAGATACGCAGCGACCTTCATCTTCCGCTTGACGCGCTCAGAGAACAGCCGTATCTTTCCAAAGAATTCCGCACACTTGGTGTTTCCGTTCACAGTTCCGAGGAAGCAGCAGAGGCGGAACAGCTCGGTGCTTCCTATGTCATAGCCGGTCATATCTTTGAAACCGACTGCAAAAAAGGGGTGCCGCCCAGAGGACTGGACTTTCTGCAAAACGTTGCTTATTCTGTGAATATTCCCGTTCTGGCGATTGGCGGTATCACAAAAGAAAAACTGCCGTACCTTTATGCCAAGGGTGCTTCGGGGGTATGTGTGATGTCGCGCTTTATGCAGTGTGACATTGCTGATTTGCCAAGTGAAATATTCAGTTTTAAAAATCGTTAAATATGAATACCATAGATAAAGGAACGGTTTTCGTTCCTTTATCCGGATGTTTGATATATAACAATTTTGATATGTATTTATCGTTTGATATAATAATTTTGTATAAATGCAATATAAAAACTTTTTTGCTCTTGACATACCGATTGGATAGGTTTACTATTATATTTAAGTGTTTAATACATAATGATTTTGTTATATATCAAGTCCTTTGCATAATAAATTCGATAACAATGGTATATAAAAAGACTATTAATGTTGACATACCGATTATATAGGTTTACTATGTAATAGTAAATATTTTTAATCGGGAGGTGACCGTATGCTTACAATATCAAAGGAAAATATTGACCAAATTGCCGCTTTTGCAGAAAATTCATTTCCGCACGAGTGCTGTGGTATCCTATTCGGAAGCGTTGCCGAACAACAAAAAATTGTCAGGGAAATAATGTCGGTTACTAATTCCTGCGGAAACAATGAGCGAATGTATCACTTTGAGATAACACCCGAACAAATGCTTCGTGCGGAAAAGTATGCCGTGAAAAACGGACTGGACATCGTTGGTTTTTACCATTCGCATCCGGGTTTTGCCGCAATTCCGTCAGACTATGACCTGCATTGCGCTTTTCCGGTATATTCCTATATTATCGCTTCGGTCATAGAGGGAAAGACGCTTGAGGTTCGCAGTTGGACGATCAACATTGCTTCAAAGTTGTTTGCGCCCGAAAAAATAATTTACAACTAAGAGGAGAATTTTATAATGGCAGTAAAGGTATATATCCCTACTACGCTTCGTATTTTTACGAATCAGCGTTCCGAGATAAACCTTGACGGAGATACCGTCGGGCAAATTATCGAAACGCTTGCAGACGAATATCCCGAGATAAAAAAGGCACTGTATGATGATGATAAGAAAACACTTCGTTCCTTTATCAATATCTTTCTCGGAGATGACAACATTAAAAATCTTGACGGCTACCAGACGCCTGTTAAGGATGGCGACGAAATTATGCTTATCCCTGCAATCGCAGGCGGTTCACCCCTTGAAAGCATTCTTGGAGAAGTAAAGGGCGAAAAGCTCTCAAATGACGAAATTATGCGCTACAGCCGTCATCTTCTTCTGAAAGAGGTCGGCATAAAGGGACAGAAAAAGCTGAAGGCGGCGAAAGTTCTGATTGTCGGTCTTGGTGGACTTGGTGCACCTCTGGCACAGTATCTTGCGGCGGCAGGCGTAGGCACAATCGGACTGATCGACTATGACGAGGTGGAGGAATCGAACCTCCAGCGTCAGGTGATCCACGGTACCAGAGATATAGGCCGTCCGAAAGTGGCTTCGGCAAAGGACAGCATTAAGCAGATCAATCCGCTGGTCAAAGTGGAAACCTATAATATGCCGCTCAATGCGGAAAATGCCGTTGACCTTATCGGAAAATATGATGTTGTTGCAGACGCTTCGGATAACTACCAGACACGCTATCTGGTGAACGACACTTGTGTGCTGCTCGGAAAACCCGATGTTTTCGGTGCGATGTATCAGTTTGAGGGACAGGCAACTGTTTACTATGCCAAAGAAGGTCCCTGCTATCGCTGTCTTTATCCTGCACCGCCTCCGAAAGGACTGGTTCCGTCCTGTGCGATGGGCGGCGTTGTCGGTGTACTTCCGGGTATTATCGGCACGATTCAGGCAAATGAGGTCATCAAGTTGATTGTCGGCGGCGGAGAACCGTTGGTCGGCAGACTCTGGATGTTTGACGCGTGGCATATGCGTCTGAAAGATCTGAAAATCTGCAAAGACCCCAACTGTCCCGTATGCGGCGAGAATCCGACCATCACAGAGGTGGAGGACTACGATTATGACGGTTTCTGCGGCGTAGCACAGGAGCAGGACGAGGAAGAACCTGTCGAGGGCATTGAGGCAAAGGAACTGAAAAGACGGCTTGACAACGGCGAAAAAATCACGATCATTGATGTTCGTGAGCCGCACGAAAGAGCCATCGTCAGATTTCTTGACGCAAAGGCAATTCCGATAGGACAGCTCGGCAGACGTCAGGACGAACTTGACCCGAATGTTGACACTGTGTTTGTCTGCAAAGAGGGCAAAAGAAGTATTCTTGCAGTGAATACCTTGCGCGAAGAGGGCTATAAAGGTCCTATGTACAATTTAAAAGACGGAATTAATGCGTGGGCAAGAGAAGTTGACCCTTCAATGCCTGAGTATTGATCATATAAAACCAATTACAAAACGGAGGACACATAGTTATGGCAACTGAAGAAAAGATTAATGCATTAGGAAAAAAAGCGGCATATAACCTTGCCGATATTACAAAGACAAGACCGCAGTACGCTGCACTGACACCGAAGTGGATCACAAAGCTCCTTGAATTCAAGGGTCTTGACGCAGGTATCTACAGAGTCAATAAAGTTAAGGAAGGCGAAACACCCCTTGACGTTCTTTGCAGTGCTACCAAGAAATCCGACATCGTACCGCAGGGCTACATTGAGTATGAGGAAAATCCGAGAGAGTATCAGCTCAACTCCATTTCCACTATCATTAACGTCAATACGGCTGTTGCAGACGTTTACAGCTCACCTTATGATCAGATCAAAGAACAGCTCAATCTTGCGATCGAGAGCCTTCGTGAAAGACAGGAGAGCCAGCTCATCAACAATGATGACTACGGACTTCTCAAGAACGTTGCAGATTCACAGAGAATCCAGACAAGAAACGGCGCTCCGACACCCGATGACCTTGATGAGCTTATCACAAAGGTATGGAAAGAGCCGAGTTTCTTCTTGGCACACCCCAGAGCAATCGCAGCATTTGAAAGAGAATGCACCAAGAGAGGCGTTCCGCCGGTAACTGCAAACATCGCAGGCGGTAACTTTATCGTATGGCGCGGCATTCCGATCATCCCGACAGATAAACTTCTTGTTGACGGTCTGAAGAACCCCAAGAGCAAGAGCGGCAAAACCAACATTCTTCTTGTTCGTACCGGTGAGGCAAAGAGAGGCGTTATCGGTCTTTATCAGAAGAATATGCAGAACGAACAGTCAAGAGGTCTTTCTGTACGTTTCAGAGGAATTGACGATAAGGGTGTTGCTTCCTATCTGCTTTCACTCTACTGCTCCGCAGCAATTCTTGCTGATGATGCAATTGCTGTTCTTGAGGACGTTGAAGTAGGTGAATACTATGACTACGAATGAGAAATACGCAGGTGTTCCCTCTGCCGCAGAGGTGGAGTCGCTTGCTAACTCATTGTTTCCCGATTTCGAGCCGGAACTCTGCGCTGAGGGAACAGAAAAACTGCTGACCACAGGCGATACGGGCGTGCTTGACCTTGCCGCCGGTAAGGCACAGGCATATTACAGCAAAGTAAGTGCCGTATCGGGCGCACCATCTGTCCCTGTCAATCCATCGGGACTGGAGCAGTATGTTCAGCCGAACACGGAAGTTTTTTCCGCACCGGCATATATCAACGAATATACACGCCTTGAAAATCTGGCACAGGAAGCGGAAACGCTTTTTGCGAAAGAACCCCAAAGCGCTTCAACAGAGTTTACGCCTTATGTAGGCGAGTTGGACGGCTACAATGCCATTCCGTCCAGTCTGGAAAACAATCTTCCGCAGGGCTTCGGTTATCTGGATTCCCTTGCCAATAATTCGGCTTCGGAAGCAAAATCAGCTTCTCTTTATGCCGAAGAAATCACACCTGCTGTATCACAGCTTGACGGTTTCGGCGTTTATCGCGAGCCGCAGCCGACAAATGAGCAGGTAAATCAGAGCGGGGGCTATTCTCCCGTTGTTCTTTCGGAAACACAGAGCGCTTCTTACGTTCCGGCACAAAGTACATCGAGGATCTATCAGCCGTCAAAGGCAGATTCACAGATCATTGTCGGCACCAAAACGCTTGCCCAGATTCGTAATGATTTCCCGATACTCAACGAAACCATCAACGGACATAAGCTCGTATGGCTTGATAACGGTGCAACAACACAGCGTCCGCAGGCGGTTATCGATAGATTGTCTTATTACTATACACACGAGAATTCCAACGTTCACCGTGGTGCTCACACGCTGGCGGCTCGTTCGACGGACGCCTATGAAAATGCCCGTCAGATCGTAGCCGATTTTATCGGCGCACCCGACGCAAAGGATATTGTGTTTGTCCGCGGCACAACAGAGGGTATTAACCTGGTTGCCAATGCCTATGTCAAACAATATCTGAAACCGGGCGATGAAATTATCGTAACACTTCTCGAACACCACGCGAATATTGTTCCGTGGCAGCTTATCGCGCAGGAAACGGGCGCAGTCATTAAAGTTGCTCCTGTTGACGCAACAGGTCAGATCATTCTTTCGGAATACGAAAAACTGTTCACAAAGCGTACAAAATTCGTTTCCGCAACACACGTTTCCAATACACTTGGAACAGTCACTCCCGTTGCGGAACTGATCGCCATTGCACACGCACACGGTGTCAGAATAATGATCGATGGTGCTCAGTCGGTTGCCCATATTCCCGTGAATGTTTCAGCACTTGACGCAGACTTCTTCGTATTTTCGGGTCATAAGATTTTTGCACCTATGGGAATCGGCGTTGTCTATGGCAAGGCAGACCTTTTGGAAGCCGCAAGACCGTATCACGGCGGCGGCAATATGATCAAAGACGTTACCTTTGAACGTACTGTTTATAATCCTGCTCCGAATAAGTTTGAAGCAGGTACGGGAAGCGTTGCCGACGCAGTCGGACTCGGTGCGGCGCTGCAATATCTTACCGAGATCGGTATGGAAGCGATCAATAAGCACGAACACGAACTTCTCGTTTATGCCATCAAGGAAATGAAAAAGATTCCGGGACTTCATCTTGTCGGCACAGCAGCGAATAAAGCCAGTGTGCTTTCGTTTGTCGTTGACGGTGTTAACAATGAAGAAATTGGTCAGAAGCTGAATGAACTTGGTATTGCCGTAAGAACGGGACACCATTGTGCACAGCCTGCTCTCCGTTATTTCGGACTGGAAGGCACCGTAAGACCGACACTTGCCCTCTACAACTCTTTCGAGGACATTGACGCCCTCATCCGCGGCATCAGAAGCATTGTTTAATTCATAATTCATAATGCATAATTCATAATTACCCTGCGGGGTAAGGGGGAGAAAATTGCTGCAATGCATTTTGTTTTCTCTTCTGCCGTTCCACTCGCCGCCTCCAAGCGCGCGAGTGAAACGGCTTTTTATTTTCTTTTAGATATATCTTGTTCTATTGTGGTTGGTCAATTGGTTGCTTTGTTGGTTGCTTTG
>CADCRH010000155.1 GCA_902803805.1 uncultured Ruminococcus sp. | reverse complement strand
TTGTGAGGAATGAAATTAATTAAAAATATGTTAAATTTACAACTAAAAATACAATTAGTATTGAAAATTATCGTTTACTTTGTTATAATAAAATATGATTAGGGGGTAGAAGTATGGAATCCTTTTCACAGTTATATACAAGAAAAATTGCAGATTCGATCATTCACGGTCTTGAACAAAAACACAGCAGCATACTTTTTGTAAAACATTATAATACATTGAATGTTCCGGTAGATGATATTCAGGAGGCTGTTTCTCACAGCAACAGCCATATAGAGCTGATGTATCACGAATTCTCTGCCAACAGAATGCAGGAGGCTTATGAGCCTTTTCTCGGTTGGATAAAGACACTCTATCTGAAATATTATCAGGATGTTCCACTGGATGAATTTCTTGAAAAAGCAGGCGTTTATTATCTGAGCCGTCCGACCATCAAATCTTATATTACCAAGGGCGAATGTAAACGTACCGAGGAAGTGATTGTCATAGAGGTTGAGTATGAGCGGAAGAAATTTGCCAATTCGCTTGCATCCATTTTTTCGTATATCTCAAAGGAACATACACTTCTTTTCGTGCTCAACAGGCTTCACCTTGCGGAAAATTCAACACTCAATTTTCTTTTGGAGTTTATCCAGAAAAGCTATAATAATATTTCGCTTCTTGCAAACTATAACGAAGCATATACAACGCCGCCTTATACGCTCGAAAAATGGACTGCTTTGGTGTATAAGGTAGAGGAGCTCAACTATATGCTTGACTGGAATATGCAGGATCCTCAGGCGGACACGAATATTATCGAAAGCTTTGAGCCTGTACTGTCTGATTTGCCCGAATACCTGATACATATTAACAATATGGTTCATACGCTCGCCACCAAGCAGGCATTGTATTATCTGAAAATCGTACATAATAAAATTATCAGCGATAAGGTGAATATCAGTGCGAAGAATCAGGCGAAATTCTACATTCTTTACGCAATGGCAGCAATGTATGACCTGAATATGACAACGGCGCTGATGATGTGTGACAGGCTGAAAAGTGTTAACAACAAACATCCCGACATTCGCTATACGTTCCGTTATCATTATCTTCTTACAATGTGCGAAATATACGGCGGTCAGCCAAATCTGGCGAAAAAGAATGCCGAAAAGTGTAAAAAGATCGCAGTAAAAAGCGGTTCCGAGCGCTATAAATTTACAGCACAGCTTTTGGAGTTTTTGTGTATTCTCGACGGCTGCAACAACTTCTATCGTTGGGATACCAATATTGACGAGCAAGAGTTGAAAGAGTTCACCGAAAAGGCGATAAAATACAAATCCTACAATCATCTTGCACATATTCTTTTCTTCGGTATCGGCAACACGAGGGAAAATTTTGTCGGTGACGCAGCAAAGTTTGAGAATCAGGAAAGCTTCAAACAGGCGATGTCAATTGCCAAAAAACTGGAAAATGACCGCTTGATGATAGCCGCTTGGCGCAAAAATGTGTTTATGGCACAGGGCTACGGCTGTTTTAGTTATGTAGATTATTACTATAAAAAATGTCTTGAAATTATAGAAAAGCAGAACGACAAAACGGAGGAAGCAGGAATTTACAACGGACTCGGCTTTAACAGGATCGTAAGTGAGCAGTTCAGTATTGCCAACGACTACTTTAACCGTGCGCTTGACCTGTTCTATAAGCTGAAAAATGCCTATTATGTTGCCGAAACGCTTTACAATATGGCAACGAATGCGATTCTTGCCGACTGCTACGAAACAGCCTACAGTTACTTGCTGTACTGTTTAAAGCTTCTGAAATCCACCAAAAATCACCGTATGAGGATATGCAATATCTCCAAGGTCTATGGAATGATCGTATATTGCAGCTACAGAATGGGAATAGAATACAATGCCCATTTCTACCTCAATAAGATGGAACGTGTTCTGTATCATATCATTCATCCTGACGGAGAGCCAAACTATTTCCTTTGGGATGACGATATGTTTTTCTACTATTTTGTCAGCGGTTTGCTGGAGAAATCGGACAGCATAGAAAAAGCACAGGAATATTTTGACAAGGCGCAGTATCATATGTTCCGGTCAGAGGGTCTTTTGTTCTTTGCTTATGCAATGTTTGCCGAGGAACAGGCGAACCTCTATGAAGAACAGGGACGCAAAAAGGATGCCGAAGAAGTTCTCAACAAGTGTATTGAATTCTGCAACAAAAACGGCTATAAGCACAAGGAAGAAGTGCTGTTTGCCAAGCTTCATAAACGCTCACTTATTAAAAAGCGGATTTCTTTACCGCTCAATAATGTTAACAAATACAATATTGATGAGCTTGCACAGATCGCTGAAATGGAAATGCTTCTTGCCGACAAAACAAAGGGTCTGGATTTCCTTGTTGCCTGGCAGGATCTTCTGAACAAAGAAAATTCCACTTCAAATGATATTATTGAAAACTCAATGGTAATGCTTCAAAACAACTATAACATTGACAATGTGATCTATGTTGAGGTGATTGACCGCAAGCCGGTGATGCGTTATAACGGCGGTGAGGTCGCTATCAGTCAGAAACAGTTGGAGGAGATCACTTCCTATCTCACACGTCACAAGAAAGAATTTGTCGCTTCAAGATTTGAGCGTGAATTCTATGAGTACAAGCCGATCGAACTTCTTTTCGGCATTAATAAAGTCATTTCGTTTGCCTGTGTTCCTCTTACCACGGGAGATGCGCTGACCGGCTTTATGATAGCCTGTATTGAGCTTCACGACAATATGACGGGAAATCTGACATTCCTTGACCGAAACGACTTGACGATCTTCAAATTCGCACTTCGTCAGATGACCGATACCCTTTACAGATTAAAGACCCGCGATGAGATCAATCAAATGAATCTGAAACTTCAGCAAAGCGCCGTTACAGACCTTCTTACAGGACTGTTCAACCGTCAGGGATTCAGCAAGAAAATTGACGATTATACGGATATGGTGCAGAAAGGCAAGAAAGAGGACGTATGTGTTACTGTACTGTATATTGACCTTGATAACTTCAAATACTGCAATGATACTTTCGGACACGATGTAGGTGATGCGATTCTGATAGAATTTTCACGGATGTTTGAACGTGTTACAAAACACAACGGCTATATCGTAAGATACGGCGGTGACGAATTTCTTATTGTAATGCCCGAACACGGTGTTGATGAAGGCATTGAAGTGGCAAAAGAAATCTATAAAGAGATAGAGGAATATCAGTATTTCATTCCTGTCATTCAGGAGAAGGTACACGGCAAAGTGGAAGTACCCGAAAATCATCGTGTATCGTGTTCCATCGGTATCGCTTCAATGGATAAGTACAATCAGGAAACCGTGAATATTGCACTGAAACACGCCGATACAAAACTTTACGACGTTAAAAAGAATCAGAAATCCAACTACAGTGTTTGGAGAGAGGACTAAAATTCATCATCAAAGAGGGAGAAACATTCATTTGTTTTCTCCCTTTTGCTTTGTGTAAACCGCATTAATACTGAATGGCAACCCTCGGTTAACAAATTGCAAAGTGTGTTTGCTTGTAGGTAACCCCGGAAAATGATAGAATTTTATCATCAAATCAATAAGGAGGCAGCAAATATGATATTTGCGGATAAGCTCATCGAGCTGAGAAAAAAGAACGGTATGTCGCAGGAACAGCTTGCGGAAAAAATGAACGTCAGCAGACAGTCTGTTTCCAAGTGGGAAAGTGCGTCATCTGTTCCCGATCTGAATAAGATCATTGTGCTTTCTGATATTTTCAATGTCAGTACGGATTATCTTTTAAAGGACGAGATTGAGGAATTGCCCTCAAAGGACGTTTCCTACAGTGTGGATTTGCCGAATGATGTTTCTGTCAGAAGCGTTTCTATGGAGGAGGCAAGCGAATATCTCCATACAATAAAGGACAATGCCAAGAATCTTGCATTAGGTGTAGTACTTTGTATTCTTTCGGTGGTTCCGCTGTTGTTCATTACATCGCTGAGTTTTGATCAACGCATTCCGCTGAATGATGAACAGTCGGGGGCGATCGGTGTTGCAGTAATGACGACAATCGTGGCAGTTGCCGTTGCGATTTTCATTGTCCGTAACAGAAAGCTGAAAAAATTTGAA
>CADCRH010000154.1 GCA_902803805.1 uncultured Ruminococcus sp. | reverse complement strand
TTTTCACAACACATCACCATAAAATAATAATTTATATTTATTTTACAAAATATCCGAAAGAATGTCCAGTCAATACACAATAAATATTGTGATTATATTTTATGATTTTACATTTTTTAATAATATGATAAAATAAAATAAATTTTTTTCAAAATCATCTATCCTTTTCAATCTTTAAATTGTCTGTATTATGGAGTCATTCAATGACTCAAAATGTTACAAGGAGGAACTGTATGAACATTCATCAAATCACGGCACTGGTTGAGCATTCGGCAACAGGCGATACAGAGGCTTTTACCGAGCTGTACAGGATGACTAACAATCGGGTGTATTTTATTTGTCTGAGCCTGCTGAAAAATGAGTATGACGCCAAAGATGCCGTTCAGGACACTTATCTGACGGCATACAAGAACATTCGTCAGCTTGCGGAACCAAACAAATTTCAAGCCTGGATCGAACGTATCGCCGCAAACCGCTGTAAGAACATCCTGAAAAGAAAAACGCCGATTCCCACAGAGGACAGCTTTTTTGAGGAGCTTCTTTCGGAAAATGAGCTTTCACTGCCCGAAAAATATATTGTCAATGCCGAAAAACGCAGAATTATTATGGACATCATTCGCTATGAGCTTTCGGATTTGCAGTATCAGACAGTCATTCTTTATTATTTCAATAACCTGACGATAGCGGAGGTTGCGGAAATAATGGAATGCAGTGAAGGTGCGGTCAAAAATCGGCTGAGCGTTTCGCGGACAAAAATCAAAAAAGCCGTTGAAACCTATGAAAAAGACAATGACGATAAATTGTTTGTTCTTGTCGGTGTTCCGTTTCTTTCTCAACTGCTGAACGAGGAATGTAAAAACACATTCGTACCCGACTTGAGTGCGGAAATTTTAAGCAAGCTGAATACGATCGGCGCTTCTGCCGATTCGGGATTTTCCAAAACAACAGAAATCATTCAAAATACAAGAAAGACAGGTGCAAAGGTTATGAAAGGAAAAATCATCGCGATGACAATTGCTGTTGCCGTTGCAGGTACAGTCGGAGGAATCATTGCAGTTTCTATGCTCAACAAGGATACGGTGCCGACAACGCCCGAAATCACTTCCAACACTTCTGTTGCGTTAACAGAAAGCTTTGAGCATTCAAATAGTGACAGCAGTACGAATGCAAATCACAAAAGTGTTGAATCCTCTCAGGAGGAAAGCAGCACCAATTATGTCAATGACTTCTTAGGGCTTTACGATTTTGACATTGACGGATTAAACGGAAACATTCGGGAAATCGGCGGTACTTCTAGCAACGATTATATATTTGTGGTGACAAATGATAATAAAGTGTATCTGAATGATATGGTATTTCATTTTTCCGAATATACAACATTGAATTCCGATTTTAAGACAATGCAGGCAAAAACGACCGGCGGCGGACTCACAGTAGAAAACACAGACGGTTCTTATACACTTTACTCTGCCGTTTCCCCCAATGAAAAGTCTGTCCATTTCCGGTCGGAAGAATTTGCTGTAGCTGCCTACAGTGACTATCTTGATATTTTAAATATCTATACGGTGAAAGACGGAAAGCTTTTGATCACCATTATTGACGGAGACGGTAAGGTATTAAAAGAAAACAGACCTGTTCAGATAGATGAGGGCGGAGCGGAGCTGACTTCGCAAAAAGTCGTTACGGCAGACAATATCAAAAATGTCTTTCCGAGCGGAGGTGTACTGGCTGTTCAAAAAAATGACGGCACATTGTATTACTGTTCACTTAACCAAGTATTTTTGGTAGATACAGAATCTGTTGCCGCAAGAAACGGAACTGCTGTGGAGGAATATATTCTCAAAACCAACAGCAATTACGGAAAAACAGAAAATACAGATAAAATTTTGGGCAATAACAGATACGGAAATGTGTTCTATTCTTTAACTGGAGATGACACAAAAATATATACCACCGATTCTGTCAGCCTGAACACAGCACCTGACACCATTCCCGTACCGGACGGATATTCTGCAAATGACATTAAAAACATATATTGCAGCAGCAACAATATTTACATAGTAATGAATGACGGAACCATTTTTACAGGCAAAAATGAGTCTGAAAATACCAAATGGAAATTGGCAAAGGGCTTGACCGAAATGAATAAAAGCGGTAAAATTAAAAACATCGGTATCTGTAAGTTTGACTTAGTTGTTCTTTGTGACGACGATACGGTATATGCGTATAATAATTATGACCTTTATCTCAGTGATAATTAAAATGTTATGGAAGGAATGATAAAAATGCCTTCGTCCCAAGCTCCTAAAAGTTCTCAGGATTATGATAACGAATCGTTAGAAATTTTAAATAATTTCATCTGCCATCTGAACACAGCGGATGACGAATCATATCCCGATGAGGCATCGATCGACTTAAAATACACGGCAGACCTGCAAAGAAAAAGACTTCATTCAAAAAATGCCGGTATTAAAACCGAATATCGTTTTTATAAAAACAAGTTACGGGGTGTTGCGTGGAAACTTGACAAAGACACCCGATACATCACCCGTATGCCGTTTTATCTGTTACATACCAAAAGTGAATACTTTGTCAACAACAAACTGAAAAAGCGTCATAAAGAAGATCAAACCCTTTACAGTCAGGCAATATGGCTGAAAGACCAGAATATCAATGCTTCGTATTGCTGTCCGAACTGCGGTGCGGTAAGCTCCACTTCCAAGCTGATCAATGGCTGCTCGCAATGCGGCACAAAGTTTTTGATGTCCGATCTGTTCCCGAAAATCACCAATTACTATACTCTGAAAAAAGAAAATTATTCCGCCGCATTGATCCCTTGTATCATTATCGGCATTTTATTTGCATTGGGATTCTGCGGCTATGCCAACTATGACAATATCATCGCCGATATTTCATCCACGGAAATTTTCCCGAAAATCGCTTTGGCAGGTGTGGCGGCGCTCGCTGCCGGAGCAGGCGTGGTGATGGGGTATCTGCTGTTTGCTGTTTTTACGGTACTGCTTGTTTTGTCACAGGCACTGCTTTCCCTGCCTTATCTGATACAGTTGATCAAAACACGAATCAAACTCCCGAAATTTATGCGGGAATTTGAGCCTAATTTTTCCTTAGACCATTTTATCGGAAAACTGACTGCTCTTGTCGGCATAATGGTTTATACCGATGATTACAGCAATTGTGCAGTTTACTGTGGTGAGCCTGCGGAGAACCGTTTTAAAAACATTATTGACCTGCGGTATTACGGATATATGAATTTTGAGGACGCCCACATTGAAGGCAACTATGTATATCTCAATATGGATATACATATGAATACTGTCTATTGCAAAGGCAGTCATATTTCCAAAAAGAAGGACATATTCAGCCTACTGCTTTGCAAAAACGTCAATGCAGAAAACGACTATGGTTTTTCAATTCATAAAATCGAATGTCAGAACTGCGGTGCCAGTTTTGACGCCACAAGAGAAAAATACTGTCCGTACTGTCACTCACCATATCATATACAAAATTACGACTGGGTCGTTTTAAAATTCGACAAAAAATAAAAATCAATCGGCATACACCACTTTTCAAAGCGTGTATGCCGATTTTTTACGCATATTTCTTATGGCTTCCCCGTAGGGTAATTATGCATTATGAATTATGCATTATTTCTACAGCTTTGGCAGGGTCTTTCTCTACGGATGACACCGCAGGCGATTTTTGTTCCCGAATTACCTGCCGGCTGTGAATGGAAATCATCGGCTTCGTTGTGAATCACAACGGTTCGCCCGATAATATCGTTTACTCTGAAACGATTGGTTATGACTTCAAGGTGTGCGCGACCTCTGTTCGATAACAGCGGCGGCAAATCGCCGTCGTGCATCGGGTGCGGCATTTTTGTCGGA
>CADCRH010000153.1 GCA_902803805.1 uncultured Ruminococcus sp. | reverse complement strand
GGCTCAGTCAACAACCAACCGACCGACCACAATAGAACAAGATATATCTATATCCCCTACAGGGATATAGATATATCTGAAAGAAAAACAAAAAAGCCGTTTCACTCGCGCGCTTTGAGGCGGCGAGTGAAACGGCGGAAAAAAGAATAATGAATAATCTTTATACAGCTTACGGCTTCGGAACTTCTTCCGCATCCCCGTAGGGCAATTATGAATTATGCATTATGAATTATGAATTAATCAAGTGATGAGTGCCTTTGGGGAAGGTGAGTGTAAGGGAGGTACCGATGGAGGGGGTGGATCGCAGGGAGATTCCTATGCGGAGTTTATGACAGAGTTTTTGGCAGAGATACAGCCCTATGCCTGTTGATTTTTGATTGATGTTCCTGCCGTTAGTTCCTGTGAAGCCTTTTTCAAAGACGCGGTTCAGTTCGTCCGGCGGAATTCCTACTCCGTTATCAGCTATCGTTAATGTGACGTTTTCGGCGTTAACTGCTGTGGAAAAGGTCAGTTCGGGATTTTCCTGACAATATTTGATACTGTTATTGATGATTTGATTTAAAATGAAGACGACCCACTTACTGTCAGTCGGTATGGTCACTTCTTCACATTCAAGGTTGATTTTAAATCTTTGACGAATCAGATATTTTTTATTTTGGCGTATGCTTTCGCTGACGATCTCTTTAATGCCGCAGCTTTTGATCAGATAGTCTTTTTCTACAGTACTGCTCCGTGCATAGTACAGCGCATTTTCAGTATAGGCTTCAATTTTGTCCAGTTCCTCATCAATGCTTTTGGTAATATCGTTTTTATTGTTTTCAACGATCATTTTGCCTGCGGCAATGGGGATTTTTATATCGTGGATCCATATTTCAATATATTCTTTATATTCGTTTTGGCTATGCTTATATTGATTGACGTTTTCTATCATTGCTTTATTGGTTCGATAGAAGATACTTTCCATTATTTCCGCATCAAAAAAATCTCCCGGTTCGATGATTTCTTCAAAAAGATATTTTTCTTCCAGAGCGTCAACCGTGGAATTCACTTCGTCATAATAGTTTCTGCGTTTCCGGTATTCTGCATAAAGTCCGACAAAGTACACCAAAAGCACCGAAACGGGAATATAGAGCTGCATAAACAAATCATAGGGATAAATGATCAAAAAGATTTCTATGGTAGCCAGCACAAAGAGCAGCAGTATGAAACTAAAAATTTTATCCGACAAAAATCTTTTAAAACTCATTTTCCGACCTCCTCCAAAATATAGCCCTGTCCTCTGCGCGTTTTGATCAGGTTGCCTATTCCAAGTTCATCAAGTTTTTTTCTAAGGCGCGCTATATTCACGGTCAGCGTATTGTCATCAACAAAATTTTCATTATCCCAAAGATACTGCATTATTTCATCACGCGACACGATTTTGCTTTTATTCTGCAAAAGACAGCTCAATATTTTAAATTCGTTTTTTGTCAGTTCGGAAATTTTCCCATTGGCTTCTATCGTACTTTTTGCCAGATTCAGCCGAAAGCTTTCGGTAACGATCATATCGCCCGCTTCGCTGCTTTGGGAGCTGCGGCGCAGGAGCGTTGCAATTCGTGCAAGCAGAATTTGAATATTAAACGGCTTTGTCACATAGTTATCCGCTCCGTAGTTCAACGAAAGGAGTTCGTCAATATCGCTGTTTCGGCTGGTAACAATGATAATCGGCATATCAGAAACCTTGCGAAGCTCACGGCAAATATACTGACCGTCGGCATTCGGCAAATTAATATCCAACAAAAGCAGATCGGGCTTTACGGCAAGAATATCGTGGATGGTATCTGTAAATTTTGTCAGCACCGAACAGTTATATCCGTTATTGTCAAGAAATATTTTCAATTCATCTCTTAATTTTCCGTCGTCCTCGACGATCAATATTTTTTTCAAGTCACTCACCTCAATCTGTTGGCTTGCTGTAGTATTTCCTGCGCTCTTTCTTCTCCGAATACATCTGTTATCAAACCGGAAATGGGTATTGTTTTGCTTTCTTCCTCTATTTGCTGTGCTCTTTTTTCCTGCTGCTGTTCCATTCCCTGCCGCTGCTGTTCAATGTTCTGAATATTTTCGGTTTGATATTCGGGTTTTGATTTAGATTCATTCACTACAACAGGCGCGGAACGGAATGTCAGCGTACCGAGCTTTTCCACTAGCTGCGGCGCCAGATCGATCAATTCTTCAATTTTTTTGTATAAGCTGATCTTTTCGGCATTAAAGCCGTCATATTCGTCAACTGCCTGTACGGGAGATTGTGTATTGATCATATTCATACATACTTCGGAGCTGATCGTTTCATAGGTAAACTGATATAAAACGATATTACGGGCAAGGTCACTAAGTTGTGCATAGTTAAAACCTTCGGTGGCATTTGCGATGGGTTCCGCCAGGTCTTTGCTGATACCGCAGTTCACCAACAAACGCTGACGCTGATTTTTATTGGGAGGTGACATTCTGATCAGTCTTAAATATCTTCTGAGAATACTTGGTACTGCGCTGTCGTCCTGCTCGAACAGGATAACAAACAACGAGGGGAAATCATCATAGCAGGAATACATACACATATATTTTCCCAGACGATCATATAATTCTTCGGCAAAATTACTTTTTCCGACGTCCTCCAGAACAAGACAAAGATTGACAAATTGTTCATCATTATAAAATGCATTCAGAAGATCATCCAAAAAGGTATGTACTATATCATCGGTCAGACTGTCATAGTTTTCCTTTTCAATCAGATGTTGTCTTTCTTCTTCATCTGCTTTGATATCGGCATCGCTGAAAATAAAATCCTTCCCGGAAAGATACAGTATTTCATATTTCTTTTCGCTGTTCTCATAGATCTGATAAACATTTTCAAAGGTCGGAGCCGGTCTGTTCCAGGTACTTTCATCTTCCGGGTCGATACCCTGATTTTGATATGCGTGATAATACATTCCAAAAGTGTATTGGTCTGCTTCGACCCCAAATTATATATTTTAGAAACAGTATCCGTAAAGCTGTTGGCAGTATGCAGGGGAAACAACGGAATATTGGATTTTTTCAGATTCAGCGCAAACGGATTATAAGGAATTCTGTACGGCTTGATCACGGCGGCATTGGTCGCTGCAACAAAATCCGGTTTTGTTTCGTTATAATCTCCCTTGTAATCAAAAATCAGAATACCGATTGGTGCTCCGTCATAGTTGTCATTTTGATTCCTGTATATCTGTGTGATCACCGACTTTGTAAACTGTGTTTTGCCGGTTCCCATTGTTCCTATAATTCCGATATTATTGTGCAAGACACATTCCGTATTATTAGGCATAAAAAAGACAGGTTCACCGTTCTCCGAGCGATGTCCGAGCAGTATTTTCATTTCTCTCGGCTGAAAGTTTTCGTTTAGCGCGGCTTCTTCATCATACGCAGTACCAAACATTGTTTCATATGTTCCGACACTGTCACTTGTTTCTTGATCATCAAATACGGGTACGATTACGGTTTGCACTCACAATAACCACCCTTAAAACTGTTCTCTATTTTCATTCAAAAAGTTCAATCTTTGCAAAAACGAAATGTCTTATCTATATAAATAGGACAAAATTACTACTATATTTTATATTTTTTTTGCATTTTTGTCAACTAAATCAGCAAAAATTCAGTCAATATCTTTCATTAAAGTAAATCTTTTCCATTAATCAATATCCCTCGGTATTGCAATACAATCACCGAGGGATATTGACTGGAGCTGTTACAGTATAGAACAGCGTTATTTACTTTTGGAAAGCGATTAAAAAGTGATTTGTTCACCTGATTCATCGGGACGGGGTAGCTGTCCTGACGCAGGAATGGTTTTTGCGCGGTATCTGTCGGGATTGGCGAGCATTGATTCCTCATACACTTCTGCCGAAACGATTCGATGACCCTTTTTCAGCTTCATCACGGCTACGCCCTGTGTGCTGCGGCTTGTTTTCGCCATCAGGTCGGACGATTTGAACAACAGAATTCTGCCCGATGACGATCTTAGAATAATATCCGTATCATCATTTTTTACATAGACGATTGCGGCAAGCTTTTCTTTATCGGAGTAGGCTCCCGTCAGTTTTTTGCGGTTCGTTTTCGTGGCATAGGATTCCAGCGGCACTTTTGCAATCTTGCCGTTCTCGAACACAAAGAACACAAAGCCAGTATAATCCTTTGTCGGTATCATATACAACGCATTTTCACCGTCGTCAAACGACAGCTTTGACGGAATGTATTCTCCCAGAACGCTGGTTTTTGTATCGGAAAATTCGGGCGCTTTTGTTTTATATGCCTGTTGTTGATCAGAAAAGAATATCAAGTCAATATTATTGGTCGTTTCAAAATGCTCTATGATCTCATCGCCCTCTTTGAGCTTATGTTCGCCGCTCATTCGCAGTGACTGGGGTGTAATTTTCTTGAAATATCCCTCTTTTGTAAAGAACAGATTCACCGCATAGTCGGGTACTTCCTCGACAATTTCTTCTTCGACAATATCATCTGCATAGATGATCATACTTTTCCGCGGCTGACCGTATTTTTGAGCGATCGCTTCCAGTTCCTTAATGATGATATTCTTGATTTTGGCATTGCTTTTGAGGATTCCCTCCAGTTTGGCAATATCCTTTTCCAACTGTGAAATATCCTCTGTACGTTTCAGAATATATTCACGGTTGAGATGACGGAGTTTGATTTCGGCAACATATTCCGCCTGAATTTCATCAATGCCGAAACCGTCCATCAGATTTGGCACGACCTTTGTTTCCTCTTGGGTATTTCTGATAATGCTGATCGCCTTATCAATATCAAGAAGAATTTTTTCCAGACCGCGAAGAAGATGCAGTCTGTCCTGTTTTTTGTGCAGGTCAAAATAGGTTCTTCGTTTGACACATTCGATTCTGAAAGCCGACCATTCATTCAGCAGTTCACGGACACCGAGAACTTTCGGCGTTCCTGCGATCAGAACGTTAAAATTACAAGCAAAGCTGTCCTCCAGCGGTGTCATTTTATACAGCTTCTGCATTAGCTTATCGGGCTGAATCCCACGTTTCAAATCAATGGTAATTTTCAGACCGTCAATACCCGTTTCATCACGAATATCCGATATTTCACGGATTTTTCCCTGTTTCACCAAGTCGATGATTTTTTCGATAATCGCTTCTGCGGTCGTTGTCTGCGGAATACTGAGAATATCAATACAGTTGGCGAATTTATCATAAGTATATCTTCCTCTTAGCTTGATACTGCCTCTGCCCGTTTGATAAACATTTTCAATTATCTTTTTGTCATAGATGATCTGTGCGCCGCCTGTAAAATCGGGAGCGATCAGTGTTGACATAATATCAAAATCGGGGTCTTTCAGAAGTCCGATCGTTGTCTGGCAGACCTCCGCAAGATTGAACGAGCAAATGGAGCTTGCCATACCGACGGCAATACCTGTATTGGCGTTGACAAGAACCGACGGAAAAGCCGCCGGCAGAAGTGTCGGCTCTTTCAGTGTATTATCATAGTTATCCACAAAATCGACGGTATCTTTGTCAATATCGTTAAACAGCTCATTACAGATCGGGTCAAGCTTGGCTTCTGTATAACGGGATGCCGCCCACGCCATATCGCGGCTGTAGAACTTACCGAAATTTCCCTTGGAATCGACAAACGGATGAAGCAATGCTTCATATCCGCGGCTCAGTCTGACCATTGTATCATAGATCGCCGCATCGCCGTGAGGATTCAGCTTCATTGTCTGACCGACAATATTCGCTGATTTGGTACGTGTGGAGCCGAGCAGTCCCATTTTATACATTGTATAAAGCAATTTTCTGTGTGACGGTTTAAAGCCGTCAATTTCGGGAATCGCTCTTGACAATATCACACTCATTGCATACGGCATATAATTTTCTTCAATCGTTGCCGCTACTTTTTGCTCCACTATTTCGCCTGCACCGGCAATATAGCCTTGCAGTTTCGGTTCGGTATTTTTTGATGTAGTCTTTTTTCTCGCCATATTTTCTTTCTCCTAAATTCTGAAATTTATTTCAAATCAATATTAACATTATCACCTTTTTATTCCTTTGTTTCGTCAGCGAAAAATCCCCCAAAAATTCCAAATGTTTCATCACTCATTTTCCGTACAAAGCCGCTCAGCGAAATACTGTTCGGACAGCCTTTTTTATCAAATCTCAAAGGTTTCTGAGATGATTTTGTTTTGCCGAAAAGAAGTTGATGTACTGTTTCGATCGGTATCGGTCGGGGATAAATTTCCGCACCGTGACTGCCGCTTGCCGCCAGTTCGGCACAGCAGGTGATCGGTTCCTGATGAAAACTGTGCGGTATGGGTGTCAGTTGATCTTCCTCTATTACCTGTGTAATATTTTCGGGGATCGTTACTTTGTCAACATATCCCGAACCTCCCGAAAATGTGACAAATTCTCCATATAATCCCTGCATTTTCAGCAGGATTCCTTCCGGAATCAAAGCGGCGTGTGGCTGTCCCGTTTCACGCATCAGGTAATCAAATGCAGGTTCGATTTTTTCTATCGGCAGTCTTGACATTATGCAAAGTGTATTTTGCAGTATCGCTACGGGATAGATCACATCACCCTTACGCAAAGACGATATACTTGGCATTCTTGTGTGATGACTGCCGTAAACCACTTTGAAAATTCCCGTATCCCCTGCTTTGTTCAACTCTTTGACATATTCCTTTGACCAGAATGTCATATATCCGCTCATTTTGTTTCTCCTTTACTTTAATCATCAAAAATATACTGATTACGATTTTTGTCAAACGAAACATTCACTTTCGGACATTCAAAGTCAAATGCTTTTGCCGCCCATTCCATTGCACCGACCGTCAGACCTTCTTTCTGAAAATCACACACGGAATAAATACACTCATTGAAAATCACTGCCGTGCTTTGATAGGGCGAATGTTCGACTATCAAATCGGCAACTTGCAAAATGCCCTTTACAATAAAGCTGTAATCATCGGGGTGCATATAAACATATTGACTGCCGTTTTGTTTTTTCGGCTTAAAGATAATATGAAGATTATCACTAACAGTAATTATCGTGCAATTTTCGTCAGCACTCCCGTCGTTTAAAAATTCACCTGTATCACCGTAAAAGTCAATGAAAATTCCCCATTGACTTTTACAGACTTTATAGTGATGATGAATCATTTTACTATCCTCATCTTTACGACACATCAAGGTCGTCAATATATTTATGTCCGTTTTCTACGATATAGTCTTTTCTGCCGCTGAGATTGTCACCAAGAAGTATATCAAACATCTGCGAAGTACGCTCTGCGTCATCGGGCATTATTTTGATCAATCGGCGTGTTGACGGATTCATCGTTGTAAGGCTCATCATATCGGGTTCGTTTTCGCCCAATCCTTTTGAACGCTGTACAGTGAATTTCTTTTCTCCGATTTCCTTAATGAACTGCTCTTTTTCGGCTTCGGTATAGGCAAAATATACTTTATCCTTTGTGTTGATCTCATAAAGCGGCGATTCCGCAATAAACACCTTGCCTTCCTCAATCAGTGTCGGTGTCAGTCTGTAAATCATCGTTAGAAGCAGTGTGCGAATCTGAAAACCGTCAACATCGGCATCGGTACAGAAGATAACTTTATTCCAACGCAGTAAATCCATATCAAACGAGGCAAGGTCTTTGTTTGCCTTTGACTTCACCTCAACGCCGCAGCCGAGAACCTTTAACAAGTCGGTAATAATTTCGCTCTTGAAAATTTTATCATAGTCGGCTTTCAGGCAGTTCAATATTTTACCTCTGATTGGCATAATCGCCTGAAAATCAGGATTTCTCGCCTGTTTACACGCACCGAGTGCAGAGTCGCCCTCCACAATGAAAAGCTCTCTTTCGGCTTTGTCCTTACTGCGGCAGTCAACGAATTTTGCGACACGTCCTGTCATATCCATATTGCCTGCCAATGTCTTTTTGATGTTCAGACGTGTTTTTTCGGCACTTTCACGACTGCGTTTATTGATCAAAACCTGATTGGCGATTTTTTCCGCATCAAACTTATTTTCGATAAAGTAAATTTCCAACTGATGACGCAGATACTCCGTCATTGCGTCCTGAATACCCTTGTTGGTAATCGCCTTTTTGGTCTGGTTCTCGTAGGATGTCACACTGGAAAACGATGAAATGACAATCACAAGACAATCCCTGACATCATCAAAATTAATTTTACTTTCGTTTTTGGTGTATTTGCCGTTCTGTTTCAAGTAGGAATCAATCGAATACACAAATGCGTTTCTGACTGCTTTTTCGGGAGCACCGCCGTATTCCAGCCAGCTTGAATTGTGGTAATATTCCGATGTGCTGACTTTGTTGGAAAAGGCAAGCGCAATATTGATTTTGGTTTTATACTCTCCCTTATCGGCACGGTCACGCACCATTTTTTCGGTCTGCCACGACTGCACCTGCGAAAGTCCGTTTTCTCCCACAATCTCCCGAACGTGGTCAACAATACCGTTATCATACTTAAATTCGGTCGTTTCAAACTTTCCGTCCTTTTCCGTGCGGAAAACAAAATTAATTCCTGCATTGACAATCGCCTGACGTTTGATAATATCCATATAATATTCATCGGATATGTCAATGTCGGTAAATACTTCAAGATCGGGTTTCCAGTGGATTTTTGTACCTGTTTTTTTGCCCGTGTATTGTTCACGGTGAAGTCCTCCGATATTTTCGCCGTGTTCAAAGTGCAGTGTAAAGCGTGTACCGTCACGGCGAATATCAACATCCATATATTCGGACGAATACTGCGTTGAACACAAACCAAGACCGTTCAAACCGAGTGAAAATTCATAACTTTCCGCCTCGCTATTGTTATATTTGCCGCCTGCGTACAGTTCACAAAAAACCAGTTCCCAGTTATAGCGTTCTTCATTTTTATTGTAGTCAACGGGAATACCGCGTCCGAAATCCTCTATTTCAACCGATAAATCGGCATATTTTGTAATAATAATCTCCTTGCCGTAGCCTTCTCTTGCCTCGTCAATGGAGTTGGAGAGTATCTCAAAAACAGAGTGCTGACAACCCTCTATGCCGTCCGAACCGAATATGACGGCAGGACGTTTCCGCACTCTATCTGCACCTTTCAGGGAGCTGATACTTTCATTACCGTATTCTTGTACTTTTTTCTTTGCCAATGTTTTTCCTCTTTTCAATATTTTTTATAAAAAGGTTTTATTCCGATTTTCAAATTAATATTACATCATTATTAATGCCGTTCATATTTTGCAGCGATTCTTTTGAAATGCTGCAAAACCCAATCTTCAAATTTCATATTCACAGGTGTCGGCATTTCCATTTCGTGCCTGAAAAATACGACTTCGCCGCACATATCGCCGCTGCATACCAACATATAACCTGTACAGCAGCCCGAATCCACTATCTGTACCAAACCGTTATAACCCTCGGCATACATTTTGCTCCACGCTTCTTCATCACCGCTTTCGCCCAGTTGGTGAAGAATGTTATACCAATTTTCCCACTTTGGAAGGGTCAGCATAGAGTTCACCATCGGTTCTTTGCCCTCTATGGTATAAGGAAGTGTATCATAATCAGGCTCAGACTTTACTTTTGTATAGGGGCAGACGCTTGTTGAATGGTCATAATAAGCTTCTTCCTCCATTCTTTCAAGCGAATACAATCCATAGTCGGGTCCTGCCCCGCCGTTTCCTACCTGTGTCAGAAAATCGACATATCCCTGCGGCAGTTTGATTTTGTGACGCTGTTCAAAATCCCTTACTTTTGACAGGGGTATCACGGGATCAAACTGATATTGGTGCATTGAAGCACCGAATTCTTTCAGTTCGGTGTCAAGCTCTCTTGCACGATTCACAAGGTTGATAAGTTCCACCGCAAACGGCGACATCTGTGGTAAATCGGGCTGTGTTTTTATCTTGTCAAGACCTGTAATATTGATTTCGTCCGAACGCTTGATTTTATCCAGTCCGAGAATTTCCATTTCCTCACCTCCGAAACGTTAATTTCCCCTGAGCTGCTTGATCTTATCTCTCAGATAGGCGGCGTGTTCAAATTCCAGAAGCTTTGCCGCCGCTTTCATTTCCTTTGTCAGCTGTTCTATCAGCTTTTCTCGTTCTGCCTTGGAAAGTTTTGTTTTCGCACGTTTTTCAATATCATCGTGTGATGAAATTTCGATAATATCATTCACTTTCTTAACGATTGTCTGCGGAATAATGCCGTGTTCTTCGTTGTATTGCTGCTGAATGGCACGGCGGCGCTCCGTTTCGGTGATTGCCTTTTCCATTGAATCCGTCACCACATCGGCATACATAATCACTGTACCCTCGGCATTTCTTGCGGCACGTCCAATCGTCTGAATGAGTGAGCGTTCACTTCTTAAAAATCCCTCTTTGTCTGCGTCCAGTATCGCAACAAGTGATACTTCGGGAATATCAAGACCCTCTCTGAGCAGGTTAATGCCGACAAGCACATCAAATTCACCCAGACGCAGATCACGGATGATCTGCATACGTTCCACAGTATCAATATCGTGGTGCATATATCGGACTTTAATACCCATTGTCGTGAAATATTCCGTTAAATCCTCCGCCATTTTCTTTGTCAGCGTTGTGACAAGAACACGCTGTTTTTTGGCAGTTCGGATATTGATTTCGGAAATAAGGTCGTCCATTTGTCCATCAACGGGTCGGACGCTGATTTCGGGGTCAAGCAGTCCTGTCGGACGGATGACCTGTTCCGCAATCACTTCGCTCTTTTCCTTTTCCAATTCTCCGGGGGTAGCACTGACAAAAACCGCCTGATTGATTCTTTCATAAAATTCGTCAAAATTCAAGGGTCTGTTGTCAAATGCCGACGGCAGACGAAAACCGAAATTCACCAGATTTTCTTTTCTTCCTCTGTCACCGCCGTACATTCCTCTTACCTGCGGCAATGTCACGTGTGATTCGTCAACAAACAGCAGAAAGTCTTTCGGGAAATAGTCAAGTAATGTATAAGGCGATGACCCCGGTTTTCTGCCCGAAAGGATTCTTGAATAGTTTTCAATACCCGTACAGAATCCGATTTCTCTGAGCATTTCAATATCATAGCGTGTACGCTGCGTAATTCGTTCCGCTTCCAACAGCTTTCCCCGTTCGGTAAAGAACCGTATCCGTTCTTCCAGTTCCGTTTCAATTTCGGAAATCGCCTGTTCCATTTTCTCACGGGGAACAATATAGTGTGACGCAGGATAGATCGCTGCGTGACGGAGTGTTCCTTTGACCTCTCCCGATACGGCATTCACTTCCGTAATTTTGTCGATCTCATCACCGAAAAATTCAACACGAATGATGGTGTCACTTGACGAAACAGGGAAAATCTCTACCACATCGCCGCGCACACGGAATTTATTTCTTGTAAAATCAATGTCGTTGCGTTCATACTGCAAATCGATCAACTTTTTCAAAAGTTCATCTCGTGATTTCTGCATACCCGGACGAAGCGAGATCACCATTGTGCGGTAGTCGATAGGGTCACCGAGAGAATAGATACACGAAACACTTGCCACGATAATCACATCACGTCTTTCCGACAATGCCAATGTTGCGGAATGTCGGAGTTTATCTATTTCATCATTGATTGAACTGTCTTTTTCAATATAAGTATCTGTTGTCGGCACGTATGCTTCAGGCTGGTAATAATCATAGTACGATACAAAATATTCCACTGCATTTTCGGGGAAAAACTCCTTGAACTCACTGCAAAGCTGAGCCGCAAGCGTTTTATTGTGTGCCAGTACCAATGTCGGTCGGTTCATACGCTCGATAATATTCGCCATTGTAAAAGTTTTGCCCGAACCCGTCACACCGAGAAGTGTTTGTTCCTTATTGCCCGACTGCAAACTTTTTACCAGCTCGTCAATTGCCTGCGGCTGGTCACCTGTCGGCTGATACTGCGATACAAGCTTAAAATGTTCCATTATAACGCTCCCTTTCTGTTTCTTCTCCCGTATGTATATCAATCCACTTCGTATGCCAATCTCCGGGCGGGTCAAGTTCGCAGGAAACTTCAAGATATTTCTTATCTTCTGTCACTCTGTTGATAATGACACCATCGACAGCCAAATCATTTCTTTGCCATACCACATTTAAGTTTTCATCCAATGCGGTAATTCCTACTCCCGATGAAACAAACAGCCAATTATTCAATATATCAAAATATCCGAAATACATTTCAATCTTCATACTGTGTGATTTCAGTGTGTCCAAATCCACAAAAATGACTTTATCATACGCACCGATACAAAGATAATTCCGAAAGATACACGCCGTGTCAAAAGGATTGTCAGTGCCGATTTCAAGGCGGATATACGGAAGTTCTTCTTTTATGATGAGATAATTTTTTCCGCAGCCGAATGACAATTTTTTAACATATGATAAATCTTCATATTGATCTTTTTCAATGATATTGTAATGCATTTAATTGATTCCCTTTTCCTTAAAAAAATAATTTTCATATTTCTTGACAAAGCATATGAAAAAAATTATAATAGATATGAAGACGGGGTGTCTGCGATAAGCGGTTCTCCCCTTTATGTATTGATTAAGAAATAACCGCTACATTTGGGAATGTGGGGCGGTTATTTCTTTTATCATTTTATCTTATGTAAAAGAAATTATTTTTTATCTCTGAGAATCATATAACACAGAGAGATAACTTCGGTGAGCATTATCACGAATTGAAACAATTCCGAAAATGTAACCGTCATTATCACCTCCCGTCATTCGGGAGGAACCGCCTACCGTATATGCAGACACCCTGATTATCATTATAATCGGGGTGTTTGCTTTTGTCAATATTATCTTTTCTTTCTCAAAAGAGAGCCTGACGGGATCACTGTATCGGTCAGCATTGTCAGCTTTTGCATTGCGTGAGGGGCAACATCGATTGGTTCGCCTTTATCATTAAACATCGTTTCCACTGTAATATGGAACGGTACACCACTCGGCGGAAGTACGTCAAGCGTATCACCGACAAAAAAACGATTTCTTTGTGTCATATATGCCGTACCGTCTTTATAATCATCGCACACAGCAACCACATCATATTTGCGGATATAGCCGCCGTTTGACGTTACTTGTCCGGGTTCGCCGCCGTAGAAAAAGCCTGTGTTATATTCACGGTGACTGACCTTTTCCAGTTCCTCCCGAATCCACGGTGCGAGCGTCCAGTTATCGCCCATTTTGTAGTAATCATTCAGTGCGTGACGGTATGCGTTGGTTGTTACCGCTACATAATAGGCAGATTTCGCTCTGCCCTCGATTTTCAGGCTCTTGACACCTGCCTTTAGAATATCGTCAATATGCTCTATCATACACAGGTCACGGGAATTATAAAGGTAGGTGCCGTCACTTTCCTCGTTGATGGGAAAATACTGACCGTCACGGTGTTCCTCATACAGATGATATTTCCAGCGGCACGGCTGGGCACAATCGCCGCGGTTGGCATCTCTGCCTGTCATATAGCTTGAGATCAGACATCTGCCCGAAAATGACACACACATTGAACCGTGTACGAATACTTCCAACTCCAATTCGGGATTGGTTTTTGCCCTGATTCCGGCAATATCCTCCAAGGAAAGCTCACGGGCAAGAACAACACGCTTGGCACCCATATCATAGAATACCTGTGCGGTCTGATAGTTGACGATTCCTGCTTGTGTTGAAATGTGGCGTTCCACTTTCGGGGCGTATTTCTCCGCAAGCGACAGCACTCCCAAATCTGCAATGATCAATGCGTCAACGCCGCAGTCCTGACACTGTTCCAAAAATTCCGGCATAAGATCGATCTCATTGTTTCTCGGAAGAACATTACAGGTAACAAAGACGCTGACACCCTTTTCGTGCGCTTTTCTGACTGACGAACGAAGCGTTTCGATATCGAAATTTGCCGAGGCGGTACGCATACCGAACTGTTTGCCGGCAAGATATATCGCATCTGCACCAAATTTTAATGCGCTTTCAAAACATTCCGCATCTCCTGCGGGAGAAAGAAGCTCGCCCCTAAATATTTTATCCAACTGATTCAACCTCCGATATATTATCATTTTCATTGTACATATTTTTGTACTTTTAAAGCAGTTTGACGAAATGTCCGTCATACCATTATAAAACGGCATTATCGCTTTCATAACATCTTGATTATAGTACGCTCGGAATAATTTTTCAACATAAATTATTCCGCTTTTTGAAGGTTCATTTTCCCTTGACAGATCTTGTTTGATCGTGTCGGTAAAAAGGATACATTAACGATTCCCCCTGCCAATCAATTTTTGTCTTTAATATGTCCAATATTTTCCCCTTATGTAATTTTACATAATTTTTTAAAGAATTCCTAATAAAAATTCAATAAAAAATTGTTAAAACGGTTGCATTTTGATTTAATTTTGTGTAAAATGTATATAGCATTATTGATTGGTCAATCAATACATTCGTTCAAACCTACAATTTCTACAGTATCATATTATTAAAGTGAGGGAATTCTATATGTCCAACAGACTATTTCAAGGAGTAATTCATCAGATGCGTGACACCATCGACCGTACAATAGGTGTTATTGACGAAACATCTGTTGTCATCGCGTGCAGCGAACTTGGCAAAATCGGTGAGGTAAACGAGCACATCACCTCCGAAATGCTGACTTCCGCCGCTCCGTTCGTGCTGAACGGCTATACATACAAATCTTTCGGAAGCCAACCGAGAAGTGAATATGCCGTTTTTGTTGCCGGAAATGACTATGCCGCTCAGAAGTATGCTGCGATCCTTGCCATCTCTCTGGGCAGCATTAAGCAGTACTATGACGAAAAGTATGACAGAGGCAACTTCATTAAAAATGTTATTCTGGACAACATTCTGCCGGGAGATATTTACCTGAAATCCCGTGAGCTTCGCTTCAATGCCGATGTCACAAGAGTTTGTATGCTGATCAAGATCTCATCCAAAACGGATATTTCCGCTTATGACGTGATTCAGAACCTTTTCCCCGACAAGTCGAAGGATTTTGTTATCAATATTAATGAAACCGATATTGCGCTTGTCAAGGAAATCAAAACCGATATTGACTCCAAAGACCTTGAAAAACTGGCAAGCTCCATTGTCGATACGCTTTCGGGAGAGTTCTATACGCACTGCGTCATCGGTATCGGCACACCCGTTACGGGCATTAAAGACCTTGCACGTTCCTTTAAGGAAGCGCAGGTTTCTTTGGAAGTCGGTAAAGTATTTGATACAGAACGCACCATCGTCAGCTATGACAATCTCGGTATTGCACGTCTGGTCTATCAGCTTCCGACAACACTCTGCGATATGTTCCTGAAGGAAGTATTCAAGAGAGGTTCCATTGAATCGCTCGATCAGGAGACCCTCTTTACAATTCAGCGTTTCTTTGAAAACAACCTGAATGTATCGGAAACCTCAAGAAAGCTTTTTGTACACCGCAACACACTGGTTTACAGACTGGAAAAAATCAAGAAGCTGACAGGTCTTGACCTTCGTGAATTCGAGGACGCTATTGTATTTAAAGTAGCATTGATGGTTAAGAAATATCTTTCCTCCAATCCGATCAAATATTAATACAAGCAATCAAAATCCGGTATGATCTTTCATATCGGATTTTTCACACTATCGTTAAAAATACCGAATAATGGCGGATTTTCGGGCAAATTCTGTATTTGACTAATTTTCTGTAATGGTTTATACTATTCTTGTTTGCAAAACTGCGGATAGCAAAGAAATGGCGGAAAATATTTTCCCACATTCTATGAAAGGTAAGAATAAGTATGATACATTTGGAAAATGTTTCAAAGGTATATCCCAACGGCACTGAAGCGCTGAAAAATATCAGTATCGATATTGAAAACGGTGAATTTGTTTTTATCGTGGGTTCTTCAGGTGCAGGCAAAAGTACCTTTTTGAAACTTCTGATTCACGAGGAAAAGGCTACCTTCGGAAACATTATGGTGAACGGTCATAATCTTATGAAAATCAAAAAAAGACGTGTTCCCTATCTTCGCCGCACAATGGGAATTGTTTTTCAGGATTTCCGACTGATAGAAAAGATGAACGTTTATGACAATGTGGCTTTTGCGATGAGAGCGGTCGGCACTCCCGAAAAGGATATTAAAAAGCGTGTCAAGTACGTTTTGGGTCTGGTGGGGCTGAAAGGCAAGGAAAAGCGCAGACCAAGCGAACTTTCGGGCGGCGAACAGCAGCGTGTGAGCCTTGCGAGAGCTTTGGTCAACCGTCCCGAAATGATCATTGCCGATGAGCCGACGGGAAATATTGACCCCGAACGTTCTTTTGAAATTATGAAAATGCTGGTCGAGATCAACAACAGGGGAACTACTGTGATCATTGTAACGCACGAACACGACCTTGTGCAGGAATTCGGCGGCAGAATTATCCGAATCGACGACGGCGAAATTGCCGAGGACAGATACGTGTCAACCAAATATCACAAATCCGCTCTGCGCATTGATGAAGATACGGATAGCGATGACGGCGAAAAACTGCCGATCGACGATACCGCCGAAACGGCGGAAAATCAAGAGCAAAAGGAGGCGGTCGGCAAATGAAGCTGTCAAGTATGGGCTATTTGATTAAAGAGGGCTTTAAAAATATTTGGAATAACCGAATGATGTCGCTTGCATCGGTCGTGGTGTTGGTTTCGTGCCTGATCATTACGGGTGCGGCATCACTCATATCGCTGAACGTCAGTACCCTGATCTCAAAGATCGGTGACGACAACGAACTTACCATTTATCTTGAATATGGTCTGTCGGACATTGATTCCATCAAGCTGGGACCGGAAATCAAAAAAATCCAAAATATTGAAAGCTGTACCTATTATTCCAGAGAGGAAGCCATCAAGGAATACAAAAAAACGCTCGGCAATATTTACGAGAGTATGCAGGGCGACGGCAATCCGTTCGGAAATGCATATAAAGTTCAGTTAAAAGATTTGGCTAAATATAAAGATACGGTCAAGCAAATCAAGCAGATCAGCGGTGTGGAAACTGTCAGCGACCGAAGCGACATTGCAAGTAAACTGACAAAGCTCAATTATTTTGTCACACTGGTCGGTTCCTGGGTGGTTCTCATTCTCGGTATCGTTACGCTGTTTATTATTTCCAATACCATCAAAATGACAATGTATTCGCGAAGATACGAAATCAGCATTATGAAATCGGTCGGTGCAACAAATGCCTTTGTACGAATTCCGTTTATCATCGAAGCGATGATGATCGGACTGATTTCGGGACTTCTTGCGTCGGGTGTGATCATTGCGATATATAATCCCGTTCGTGATGCAGCTTCCGGTGTGGTGCGTCTGATAGGCAACTCCACCCTTTCCGTTGAAAAGATTTGGCTGCCCACACTGCTGCTGATGTCGGGTGTCGGCGTTCTGATCGGTATTGTCGGCGGATTTATTTCCATTTCAAAGTACCTCAAAAAAGAAGGAGGAGAAATTCTTGGCTAGTAAAAAGCGGAAACCCGTTGTCACCGTAACGGCTGTTTTTCTGGCTCTTGCGGCGGCATTTGTACAAAATGCTTTTGCGGCGTTTGACATTAACGAAAACTCCGCTCAGCGTTCGGAAATTCAGAAGCAAACTTCCGAATATGAGCAGGAACTGGATGAAACCGAAAAGGAGATCAATGAAAAAGAAGCCGAAAGCAAGAAACTGCAGCAGCAAATTGCAGATTTGAGCGATAAAATCAAAAAGAGCAATGAAAACATCAAAAGTCTGAATGCCCAAATCAAAGAAAAACAAGCACAGATCGATGAAAAGCTTGAAGCGGTCGAGGACAGACTTGATACGCTTCGTATCAGGCTTCGTGCGATCTATATACAGGGAGATACCTCCTCTTTGGAAATTATTCTCGGTGCAAAGGACTTTTCCGACTTTATCGACAAAGCAGAACTGATGAAAAGTCTTTCGGACTATGATGATAAGCTCATCAAATCCCTACAGGCAGAGATGGAAGTGATTTCCAAGGAGCAGGAAGCTTTGCGCAAAAACAAGGAATCTGTCGAAAAAGAAAAAACAAGTCTTGAAAACAACAAAAAGAAAATCAACGAGCTTAACGAAGAAAACACAAAACTGATCGAACAATTAAAAAGCAGCAAAGATGAGCTTGAGGAAAATATCAAACACAACAATGAAATGCAGGAAGAACTGGAAAAAGCGCTTTCCGAATACAGCAAGGAAATGGCAGCAAAGGCGAAAGCAGAACGGGAACAACAGCGCATTCTCCGCCAACAGCAAAAGCAGCAGGAGCAGGCACGCAAAGCGGCAGAGGCAGCGGCACAGTCACCCGAAATTGTTGTTGACACCTCTGAGGAAGAAGATACGGACAAATACATATGGCCTTGTCCCGGACACACCAATCTTACCTCTACCTTTGACGAATGGCGCGGCGCAAACAACCACGGAGCACTGGACATTGCCGACGGTGACATTTATGGTGCGAAGGTCGTTGCGTGCTATGAAGGAACGGTTATTTCAACCAATACGGACTGCACCCACGACTACGGCAAATTTGAAAGCTGCGGCTGCGGCGGCGGTTACGGAAATTATGTTATGATCGACCACGGCGAAGGAAAAGTTTCCATCTACGGACATCTTTCGGGTGTTGCGGTAACGCCGGGGCAGTATGTTGTCGGCGGTCAGCTCATCGGCTATGTCGGCTCAACAGGCTACTCTACCGGTCCCCACCTCCATTTTGAAATGCAGCTCGACGGTGTCCGCTACGACCCTCTCACGGAGTATGATTAATTCATAATTCATAATGCATAATTCATAATTGCCCTACGGGTATGCGGATGTTGCTCGACAGGCAAATTTCAAAAAAAGAACGAGTAAAATGCAAAAACCGCAACGAATTTATTGATTGAAATCAATTTTTCGTTGCGGTTTTTGCATAGTTATTCATCTTTTAACTTTTCAGGGCAAAAACAAAAAATAGCCGATTTTGCACACCATCACTCATTGTAACGGCTCAAAATCGGCTTATTTACTACAT
>CADCRH010000152.1 GCA_902803805.1 uncultured Ruminococcus sp. | reverse complement strand
TTTGAAGATTTTTGCAATTGTAAAAGGTATATTTTTCGATTGCCGTTACACCGTCGGGAATGTCGATACTTGTCAGACTTTGGCAATAGTTGAAAGCGTAGGAATCAATGATCGCCAGATTTTTTGGCATTATAACATCGGTCAGGGCAGTGCAGTTGTTGAAAGCGTTATTGCCGATTTTCGTTACGCTGTCAGGTATGGTTAGCTTTGTCATCGTTTTGTTGCCCGAAAATGCATAGGAACCGACTTCCGTTACTTTTTTGCCGTTATATTCGCTCGGAATCACGACTTCTGTGTCGGAGCCTTTATAACTGCTGAGCCTTACCGTATCGTCGGTGATCGTCGTATAGGTGAAATCTCCCGATGTTTCGGCAGCGCTGACGGTGATGTCCGTGTCGATGCCGGCAAAGGAAAGCACCGTACCGCCAACGCCTGTCAGCATTGCGGCGGCAATAGAAATGATACAAAGTTTTCTGATGAGTGATTTGTTTTTTTCTTTCATCTGATTTGAAAGCCTCCTGTAATCATAATTTTTAGCTGAAAAGTTTGTTTTTTATTGACTTTATTTGTTCTTACTGACATTACAAAATATTGGTCAGCGCTTTTCAAGAATTTTTTTATCAACAAATCAAGGGAATACAATGCCGAAGCAATATATTCCTTTTGCGGTCACCAAAATTGAGAAAAGATATTTTTACAAATTCATTCTCCCGTCTAAATCGTGTATTTACACGTCATTTAACTCTTGATATTTTGACAAAATTATACTATAATAAATGGCAGGAAATTTTATATTTTCGTCAGTCATTATAACTTTGTCGGACGGGAAATTTTATTTTCGTCAAAAAAAGGAGGATAAGGAGAATGGGTGTTGAATCCAAAATAGAAGCTCTGTCGTCTGCTCGTGCCGCTTTGTCCGGTACAAAGGCTTATGAACGCCTTGCAAAGCTGTTTGATGACGGCGCTTTTACAGAAATTGATACTTTTGCAAAATCTGCCGACGGTTATGCCGAGGCGGTAGCCGCTCACGGTACCGTGGAGGGTATCGGTGTTTATGCTGTCGCTCAGAACAGCGATTTTTCGGGCGGTGCTATGTCAAAGGCTCAGGCGGCTAAAATTAAAAAGGTTTATGACCTTGCACTGAAAACAGGAGAACCGATCGTTACTTTCTATGATTCCATCGGCGGAAGGCTTTCCGAGGGTACGGAACTTCTGGCGGCTTACGGCGATGTTCTGAAATATGCCAATAATCTTTCCGGCGTTGTTCCGCAGATTTCCGTTGTGCTCGGTAAATGTTTCGGCACACAGGCTTTGATTGCGGCGGCTGCCGATGTGGTTGTTATGTCCGAAAATGCGGAGCTTTCTCTCGAAACAAGCGGCACGGATTCTTCCGCAAAGGCTAATGCGGAAAGCGGTGTTGCACATATTCTGACAAAGGATGAGGACGAGGCTGTCGCTAAAACAAAGTCCCTGATTGAAATTCTTCCGAGCAATAACCTTTCAAGTGCGTGTGTTGCTTATGATGCTGTTGATTCCAACGGTACGCCGTCGGTTGATACGACTGCTCCCGACGCGGCAAAGGCAGTTGCCGATACGGAAAGTGTGATCGAGCTTCAGGCAGAATACGGCAAGGCAGCATTGACGGCTCTTGCAACCGTTAACGGTACAACAGTCGGTTTCGTTGCAACGGCAGATAAAATCATTGACGGCAAGGCAAGTGCAAAGGCTGCACGCTTTATCCGATTCTGCGACGCTTTCAGTATTCCTGTTGTAACTTTTGTTGACGCACAGAAATTCGGCTGTATCAAATCCGCGGCAAAGTTAACTTCTGCTTATGCTGAGGCTACGACTGCAAAGGTAACATTTATTACAGGTGATGCATTCGGTTCGGTTTATATTGCCGCTGCCGGAACAGGTGCGGCTGCCGATCTGACATTTGCGTGGGTGACAGCGTCGGTTTCAGCTTTGACCCCCGAAGCGGAAGCGGTCATTATGCTCGGTGACGATTTCGGCGGAAAGCTGAAAGGCAGCAAAGATCCGCAGGCTGACAAAGCCGCTGTTGTTGCGGAATACAAGGAAAACAACCTGACAGCCCTGAACGCTGCCAAGAACGGATATGTTGAGGATATTATCTATCCGGAGGAAACAAGAGCAAAGCTGATCGCTGTTCTTGATATTCTCGCCAACAAGCGTGTTTCGACACTGCCAAAAAAGCATAATAACCTTTATATTTAAAATAGATTGACAAAGAAACTGAAAGGAAGCTACCGCTATGAAAAACTTAAAAATAACCGTAAACGGTGTTGTATATGATGTTCAGGTAGAAGAAGCAGACGGTTCTGTTTCCTCTGCCGCTCCTGCCGCTGCACCGAAAGCTGCTGCGCCTGCACCGAAAAAGGCTGCCGCTCCCGCAGGTGAGGGTGAACCTGTGAAGTCACCTATGCCGGGTACGATCGTGAATGTTCCCGTAAGCGTGGGTCAAGCTGTGAAAACAGGCGATGTTCTTGTGGTGCTTGAAGCAATGAAAATGGAAAACGAGATCAAAGCCGCTCACGACGGTACCGTTACCTCTGTTGCAGTAGCAAAGGGCGAATCTGTTGATACAGGTTCTGTTCTTGTAACATTGAAGTAATTCCGCAAAATCGGAATATCAGAAAGGGGAAGGTCGTAAATGGCTAAAAAAATACAGATCACCGAAACGGTACTTCGTGACGCTCATCAGTCGCTTATCGCGACAAGAATGCCTTTGAGCGATATGCTGCCCATTCTCGGCAAGCTGGACGAAGTGGGTTTTTATTCGCTCGAATGTTGGGGCGGTGCAACGTTTGACTCTTGTATCCGTTTTCTTGACGAGGACCCGTGGGAAAGACTGCGTGTGCTCCGCAAAAACTGCCCGAAAACAAAGCTGCAAATGCTTTTCCGCGGACAGAATATGCTTGGTTATCGTCATTATGCTGATGATGTACTGGAATATTTCGTGCAGCGTTCGGTAGCAAACGGCATTGATATTATCAGAATTTTCGACGCACTCAACGACATCAAGAACCTTGAAACGGCGATCAAAGCCGCAAAGGTTGCCAAAAAGGAAAACAGCAATGTGGAAGCACAGGTTGCCATCAGTTACACAACGGGTCCGGTTTTCACAACGGAATATTATGTTGACTATGCAAAACGAATCGAAGAAGCGGGCGCGGATTCCATCTGCATTAAGGATATGGCGGCGCTTTTGACACCGTACTATACGGCAGAACTGGTGGGTGCCATTAAAGACGCTGTTAAAATTCCCGTTCAGCTTCATACGCACTATACATCGGGTCTTGCGTCAATGTGTCTGTTAAAGGGCATTGAAGCAGGCTGTGACAGAATCGATACGGCAATGTCACCGCTTGCAAACGGTACTTCACACGCTCCGACCGAATCAATGGTTGCGGCATTGCAGGGTACCGAGTACGACACAGGACTTGACCTTGTGAAACTTGCGGAGATCAGAGAGTACTTTATGACGCTCCGTGAAAAATACATCAAGAGCGGACTTCTCGACCCGAAAATGCTCGCTACAGACGCAAAGGCGCTGATCTATCAGGTTCCGGGCGGTATGCTTTCCAACCTGCTCAAGCAGTTGAAGGACGCAGGCAAGGAAGACAAACTGACGGAAGTGCTCGAAGAAGTACCGAGAGTGCGTGAAGATTCGGGTTATCCGCCGCTTGTTACACCTACTTCGCAGATCGTCGGCACACAGGCAGTCCTGAATGTCATTCTTGGCGAACGCTATAAAATGTGTAACGGACAGTTCAAGGATCTGGTAGCCGGAAAATACGGCACGACACCGCTTCCGATCGACCCCGAATTCCGCAAGAAGATCATCGGTGATACGAAACCCGTTACCTGCCGTCCGGCAGACCTTCTCGAACCGGAGCTTGACAAGCTTCGTGCAGAGATCCCGGAATGGATCGAGCAGGAGGAGGACGTACTGACTTATGCGCAGTTCACGGACGTAGCATTGAAGTTCTTCAAAAAGCGTCGTGACAAGAAGATCGGCATTAATCCGTCAGCCGACCTCAAAAATAAAGTTCACCCCGTCTAAATATTAACATATTAACAGCACCTGTGATAGTTTGAACTGTCGCAGGTGCTGTTTTGTAATGATAAACTCACTTGAAAACTTTGAAATAATGCAATATAATATGAATAATTCATTGACAAGAACAACAATCGGTGTAATGGAGGAGTAATGATGAACACAAAAAAACAAACACTAATAAGAAAACTTTGCGCGGTAGCTCTTGCGGCGGCTATGCTCACAGGTACAGGCTTCACGACGATCGGTACATATACTGGTACAAACCTTACTGTTAATGCGGCAAGTACGGCAACGATCGTTGAAAGCGGCGAATGTGGCGAAAATGTTACCTATACGCTCGACAGTGAGGGAACCCTGACGATTTCGGGCAAGGGCGATATGTATGATGATGACTGGGATCATAGATCGCCTTTTAAAAACAAGAATACCATTAAAAAAATCGTTATCAAAAACGGTGTCACCGGTATCGGACATTATGCCTTTTTCGGCTGTACCGCTTTAACGACTGTCACCATACCGAGCAGTATAACAAAAATCGGTGATTTTGCTTTTTATAAATGTACCGCTTTAACAGGTGTCACAATACCGGGAAGTGTCACCAAAGTCGGAAACTATGCCTTTATGAACTGCGAAAGTTTAAAGACAGTGAAACTAAACAATGGTGTGGAATATATCGGAGAATATGCATTTCATCAATGCAGTTTCACCGCTTTGTCCATTCCCTCCAGTGTTATATCGATCGGTCGTTTTGATAACGGCTGTATTGAAGGACTTGCGTTTGTCTATCCGGTGGGAGTACTCGGCAGATGTCCGAATTTGAAAACCATCACTGTGGATGCGGCAAATACCAAATATTCCTCGAAAGACGGCGTTTTGTTGAA
>CADCRH010000151.1 GCA_902803805.1 uncultured Ruminococcus sp. | reverse complement strand
TTAAATTGTTTACTTACGTTTTCGCACCAATTTTTAAACTGTTCTCTTGTCCATTCAAAACGGTGGTCATCGTGTCGCAAAGTTCCGTTCTCTATGCCGTAATGACTGTTGTATTCAACATTCGGTGTTGTCAGAATCACCGTATTCGGCGCAGCAAACTCAAACACAACACGCTCAAATGCTTCGATTCTCTGCACATCCAAATGCTCTATCACTTCAATAATACATGCCGTATCATATCCCGAAAATCTTTCGTCGCGATAGGTCAAAGAGGCTTGGAACAAGTCCAGACGTTTTCTTTTGTATTCCGACATTCTGTCGATTTTCAGTCTTTCGGCTGCCCTTTCGAGTGACTGAACAGAAACATCTGCCGCCGCAATTTTGTCAAGCTGTTTTTGCTTTAACAGCAGCTCCGTCAGCTTTCCGTCGCCACATCCCATATCTATCACAGTGCCTGCACCGCTGGCGATGACCTCCTGTATCACCGCTTCCAGACGCTGCTGATTCAGCGGCTTTTTCTTTTCCTTCTGCTCGGACGCTGCCGCATTTTCCGCCCGTTCTGCCTGCTCAACAACAGAAGTATTCTCATTTTCTTCCGCTTCTTCAAAAATATCGTCCTCCGAAATTCTTCTGATGGTTTCATTGGCATAGCTTTTGCACATCGGAAAATAACGGCTGATAATTTTATTTCTGTGCGGATGATTTTTGAGCCAACCCTCGCCGTGTTTGAGAAGTTTTTCTACTTCGTCAGCGGCGACATAATAATGTTTCTTTCTGTCAAAAACGGGAATCAGCACATATAAATGATTCAGCAGTTCCGCCAACCTGATCTTGCCTTTTATAGTAAGATCAACATACGGACTTTCGCCCCATTCCTCAAACTGTTCGTCAAGCATCGATTTCTTCACAGTCACGGCATAGCCCAGCGGTTCAAAAATTTCCCTGACAAATTCATCGTTTCCCTGACAGGGAAGCATTGTAATATTGGCTTCCAGTTCCAAAGGGCTATCGGCAAGTGCTTGTTTTTTACTGCATTTACCGCTCATAGCCGTTCCGAAAATTCTTGCGATCGCTGTACTCATAAAAGACGAAACCGCATACGGTCTGTCGTTGACATAATCAAACAAGCCTCCGTCCTTTGAACCCAATTTTCCTCTTGCCAAGTCGATGGGGTTAATATCCAACAGTAATGCCGCTGTTGTTTTATGTTCGCCTGCTTCGGGATAAAACACATAGGCTTTTCCGAAGTTCAATTCAAACCATTGTGCTCTGTACGGATTTTTATGAAGAAGATACCCCAGATCCTCGGTATGTTCTCCCAAAAGACTGATGGTTAAAAGCATTTTGTTCCCTCCAATTTGAATGAATGATGATATACCAATCATACCGTATTCCAACGCAATTATCACGGAAAAAAATTTGCGAAAAATAACTTTTTTGTCCAATATTGGGACTAATTTCAAAAAGGGGGATTACTCAATACAAAGTTTCCGACTGACTGACGAAAAATTGAGAAAGCTGCAAAAAAATGCGAAGACTCTTTTTGAGAGCCTTCGCAGGAAAAAATGGAAATTTATTTCAGTATCGTTTCAATTTTCTTCTTAATGCCGTTAGCGTCAAGTCCGAATTCTTCCAACAGACCTACCGCCGGACCGCTGTGACCGTAAACATCTTCAATACCGATTCTGTTGACCGGAACGGGGCAATACTCACTCGTTACGGCAGCAACTGCCTCACCGAGTCCGCCAATAATGCTGTGTTCCTCAACGGTGATAATTCTGCCTGTTTCCTGAGCTGCCTTGATAATGATGTCCTTATCGATCGGCTTAATGGTATGCATATTGATCAGACGCGCATTAATACCCTGTGCTTCCAGTTCCTTTACCGCTTTAAGAGATTCGTTGACCACAAGACCGGTTGCGATCACTGTAACATCGTTACCCTCTTTGAGCGTAATCGCCTTACCGATCTCAAATTGATAGTTGTCAGGGTCGTTGAAGCTTTCAATGGCAAGTCTGCCAAGTCTGATATAAACAGGACCGTTATACTCATAAGCTGCCTTTACCGCTGCTGTCATTTCATAGTGGTCGGCAGGATTCAGCACCACCATACCGGGAATGGTTCTCATCAGAGCCAGATCTTCGCAGCACTGATGGGTCGCACCGTCTTCACCGACGGAAATACCGGCGTGTGAACCTGCGATTTTAACATTCAGATGCGGATAGCCTACAGAGTTTCTTACCTGTTCATAAGCTCTGCCCGTTGCGAACATTGCGAACGAAGCCGCAAACGGAACTTTACCGCAAGTAGCAAGACCTGCCGCAATGCCTATCATATTGCTTTCGGCAATACCGCAGTCAAAAAATCTTTCGGGATATGCCTTTTTAAAAATTTCTGTTTTCGTTGCCGCCGCCAGATCTGCGTCAAGAACGACAATTTCGGGGTGGTCCTTTGCAAGCTCGCAAAGCGCAAGACCAAAGCTTTCTCTTGTTGCGATTTTCTTTGTTTCTGCCATTGATTATGCCTCCAATGCTTTGAGCTGTGCGTTAAGCTCGTCTATTGCAATTTTATACTCATCCGCATTCGGTGCTTTACCGTGCCAGCCGACCTGATTCTCCATATAGGAAACGCCCTTGCCCTTTACGGTTGAAGCAATGATCACTGTGGGCTTTCCTTTGACGGTCTTAGCCTTTTCAAAAGCGGCTTCTATCTCCTCAAAGTTGTTGCCGTCGATTTTAATGACCTCAAAACCGAAGCCCTCAAATTTCTTGTCAAGAGGTTCCAGACCTGCCACCTCGTTCACGTGACCATCAATTTGAAGTCCGTTAAAGTCAACAATGGCACAGAGATTGTCAAGCTTATAATGCGAAGCGAACATTGCAGCCTCCCAAACCTGACCTTCTTCACACTCACCGTCACCGAGCATTGCATACACTCTGTAGTCGGAGCCATCGTATTTCGCCGCAAGAGCCATACCGCAGGCAGCTGAGATTCCCTGTCCGAGAGAGCCTGAACTCATATCGATACCGGGTGTATTTTTCATATCGGGATGACCTTGAAGCATTGCACCGATATGACGAAGCGATTTGATTTCTTCTGTTGAAAAATATCCCTTGATTGCCAAAGCTCCGTAAAGTGCCGGCGCACAGTGTCCTTTTGACAGCACAAAACGATCTCTGTTGGGGTCTTTGGGATTTTCGGGGTCAACCTTCATTTCCTTGAAATAAAGGTACGTCATAATGTCAGCCGCAGACAGTGAGCCGCCCGGATGACCCGACTTTGCGTTAAAAACACCCTCGATTGTTTGGATTCTGACTTTACAGGCAGTTTTTTTCAGTTCCAAAAGTTCTTGATTATTCATTCTGATCCTTTCCTCCGATTCAAGCTTTTTTGAATAAACGATTCCAATGCCGTTATGTACAGATAGAATTATACCATATCCGCACACAAGTGTTTTTCTTTAAAAGAAAAATCGCTGCGACATCCTATTACTTTTTGTCTTTATTTTGTTTTGAATTCAACTTTTTCTGAATATTTTCGTCGGACAAAATATCCTTCATATTGTTTTTCTTGGTATATCTTGCAGCTCTTTCCCTCATTTTTCGCTTTGTTCTCAGGGAAGTCCAGACAAGTATCAATATTACTGCCGTACCCACAGCAATCAGACCGATTCCCCACGCAAGATACGTCCACGTATCGTTTGTGTCATCGTCGGGGGTATCGCTGTTATTTTTAATATCCTGAAAAACCGCCGCGTCGCTGTTGCTGACAAGGGATTTTGACGGATTCATATGAAAGGTGGAATTCAGACTTTCCTGAAGCTGTTCCCAATCCTTTGAGGTAAGCTCCGTGCTGTCAACGGACATTTCGGGATAAGATTCGGGTTTTGAAGATTCAGCAGACTCCGACGGTTCTTCATATTCCGTTGTTTCGCTTTCGCCCGTATCGGGGTCAGTATAGGGGTCATAAACATATTCCGAATCATCAACATAATAGCTGTCTGTCACAATATTGTCATCATCGTAATCATCATATTCATACGAATCATAATACGGCTCATAATATGGTTCATAATAATTGCCGTATTCGTCATATTCGGCATTAGCGGTAATGCCTGCCAAAGCAAATGAAGTAAGAACACTGACAACAACCGATATACATAAAATCAATTTTTTGTTATGCTTTCTCATACAGCAATTGTTCCTTTCGGATATAAAAAATACCGTAATCAACTTATTAACAAACTTAATAATATCATAAACCCACCGTACATTACAATATCAATTTCAATATTTCTGCATTTTTTATCAAAAATCGATTGAAAAACCCAAATTCTTCCGCATATCCGCAAGATGATTCCATTGCTTATCCCAAAATTTAACCATCTCAGAAAAGATAAACCTATCCTTTATAATATTATATTACCACTAAGTTCATTCGATTATGAATCCGTTTTATTTGAAGAGAGTCTTTGGCAATATAGTATGATCGGATAATCACCGTTCAAATCAAAATGCAGCAGCGAGCCGCTGCAAACGATTAAGTTCCATATCGTTTTTATCGTTACTCATTTTTGATATATTCTCAGCTTAATTGTATCAATCAGAATTTATTTTAATAACTCAAAAATTCCTCCCTCAAAGTAAATATCATTACCATTTTCATCTTTGTAGAAAGATACCTGTTCAGTACCTACTTGATCAAAACCTAATGACAGCAGTAATTTTACAGAGGGAGTATTTTTTAATGCAGTTCCTGCTGTGAAACGTTCACCGCCTTTTTGAACATATAAGTCAATCAAAGCGTTACAACTTTCTTTTGCATATCCTTTTCCTTGATATTTTGACAAAAAACAATAGCCTATATCATATCCATTACCTATATCGTGCAAATCTACAGTTCCGATAGCCTTATTTGTATCGGAAAGTACCACAAGGTAAAAATCATTACTTTCAGAAAAAAGTTTGACAAGATTCTGTATCTCATTATCATCATCATTATGTGGCATATCATATTGAGCAAAGATTGATTTACTAAAGTCCTGCCATATTGATTTTATTTCTTTCCAATCATTAGAATGTAGATTTCTGATTGTAAGTCGATTTGTATTAATTTGCATATTTTCTCCTTACGTATATAAATTCCGATGTGTATGCCAAACGGATCGATCATTTGAATTATAACATAATTTTCGGGCGGTTACAATCAAAAATACAACACAATCATTAAAAGACCCGTAATTCAATGTGAATGATTACGGGTCTTTGATATATTACTCCGATGTCAAAGGCTTTGCTTCGGCGGTAATGAAATCTATCTCGTCGGGGTTGATCGCTGTATAAGCGCCGCCCTGAAGATAAGGAGAATAGATCGTACCTGTCGTTGAAGTTTCGCTGTTAACGCCTATTAATCTGCTGTCTGCTGCTGCTTTTAAACGGGAACCGTCTTTCATTGTGATCGTCAGTTCTATCATAAATCCGTGTGAATCTATCTCTCTCATATAATCATAAGAAGCAGCTGCCGCCTCAAGATCGTTCATATTGGCATAATCAGGTTCTTTTGGAAATGCAAGCGCGCCAACCGTTGCATTAATATTGATTCCAAATGATTTTGCGTCCAGACTGTCGATCGCCAGTTCCATTCCATTCATTGCAAGGTCTTTTCCTTGGGCAATGTCAATATTTCTGCTGACAGTTTTATAGTTCAGCGTAACACTCAATTCAAAGTTCAAGGGAATTTCAAATTCAGTGACAATATAATACTTATTGTCCTCATATGTGCCATTGCTTGAATACTGATAGATCGATTGATCTTTACCGAGTTTGTCTTTATATTTGTTAACTAATTCGTCGTAATCATCACTAACATCTCCTATCACTTCGTCCAATCGGAAAGCGGTCAGTGTTTGCTCTTTGATCGTCATTCTTTCGCCTTTTAAATGCTTGCTCTCATCCTCATAAAACGCTGTTGCTTTTATGGTGCCTTTATCCTCAAGACTGTAGCAGACCGTTCCGCCTCTGCCGGCATTATGATAAAACATTCTGCCTATCGGTGACAGGCTGACATCAATATCATTAGCACCATAAAGAAGAAATTCTCCTTTTGTATCTTCGATAAACGGGCTTCCGTCTTTGTTCCTGATCGTCATTGCGGCTCCTACGAAATTGTCATCGCCTGCAATGCCCTGAAAGCCAATATCGACCTGATCGCTTGTATAGGAAACATTGTCGCCGGCAAACAGTCCGTATTTGGGATTTCCGGCGAACCAATCACCGAACACCTGATTGAAACCGCCGATCGCGCCGACCGTTATGGTACCCATTGCAGCAAGTACCGCCGCAGCGGCAACAAGACCCCAAACCACTTTCTTATTAAACTGTCTTGGTTTTTTTCTGTTTTTTATTTCGGTCATCACTTTTGTTTTTACTTTTTCTGTATCTACCCCTGTGTCTTTGATGATCGTCTGTTCGTCGATGTCGGAAAAATCGTATTCCATTGAGTCAAATACAAATTTTTTTTTCATTTTGCATAGCCCCTTTTCGCCAGTATTTTTTTCAGCTTTTCTCTTGCACGTTTGATCCTTGACTTGACGGTTTCGCTCTTCATTTGCATTTTTTCGGATATTTCTGTTGACGACTGATAGTAATAATAGTGTCTGATAATGATTTCCTTATCGGGTTCACCGATCTCATCGAGAGCTTTTTTCAAAGCTTCCGATATGATCTTGTCATCGATCTTTTGAGATACATCAAAACCGTCATCAAAATCCATTTCGTCTATGCTGACCAGTTTTTTGTGGCGTGCAATGCTTTTTAATTTGTTCTTTGCCTTATTTTTGGCAATACAGCAAATGAACCCTTTTAACTTGTCGATATGTAATTTTTCCCGATGATACCAAAGGGTGATAAATGTATCCGATGCAGCTTCCTCTATATCCTCGGTACTCAGGCAGCCGCCGGCAATATTGAAAATGATGGTTGAAACTAACGGAGTAAATTTCTCGGTAATTTCTTCCAGTGCCTTCTCGTCATTATTGATCAGCCTTTTCGCCAACTCCTCATTGTCCACGGTGTTCATCTCCTTAATTCGTTGTAAAGCGCTTTCATTTATAATAACAACTCTCATCGCCGTACAGGGGCATCAATTTTAAAAAAATCATTGATTTTTTTCTTTTGAAAACGTTCCAAAAATAACAACGCACAAAAACAGGAACCGACTCCTATTTTGATAGGCAATCGGTCCCTGTCAGATCGGAAAGGAAACAGCCGGTTTCATATCCGTTGATTGTTTACTTGTCTTGATCGGAGTAATCCTGATAATAATTGATGGGGTTTCTGTTAGCGGGTACATCGTATGATGTAAAACCGTGGTCATTCTGATCGGGAAGATTCAGCTTTATTCCGTTTTTCAGAATTTTGATTCCTTTTTTTGTTAATACGATTGCCAGAGCTGCAAAAAGCATAGTAAAGAAAACACTTATAAAGACAAATCCGTCCGAAGCTTTCACGGTTGCCTGTGACGGATTGGAGGGATCGTAATATACGGTTATGGTTTCACCCTGTTGCAGCCTCTTTTCATTGACCCCCCAACCCCGTTATCTGTACAGAATATTCTATACCGTCGACTTCATAATGTGCAATGACATTATTAGTTGATGATACAGACCTTAACTGTTTTCTTTCGGCAAAGTAGGATTTGTTTTTCTCCGCATAATCTACAATTGCCGTTGTCGGTGTATATGAGTTTACTGTCGTGGAATTATCAGTAATTATAATCACAAAATACACTCCCAATCCTATCAACACCGCTGACACCATAAACAGTATCACCGACACAAATTTACTGCGGTTCTGTATCCACGCCATAACGGAATATACTCTTTTTTCACCTTTTGTCATTGCAATACCTCCATATCGGCAAATCGCCGCCCATTGAAAATCCCAAAATCAATGGCATTTCCGTAACAATCATTTGTTCTTTTTCTTAGGTGCAGGCAATTCATCAAACATTGCATTCAATAATCTGTTCAAGAAATCTTTATCCTCTATTTCATCAACCAATAACATTTCTTTTGCTCCCTCATACGGTAATTCCAAAGGGGCATTTGGCATAAGTTTTTTAGCCGACTTTGTAGGTTTGACAAGAAATCTGTTATCATAAATGCCGCCAACAATTTTACCTTGATAATAAATGATATATTCTCCCATCATCGCTTTATATGTTATCTCGTCCAAAGTGGATAATTGCTCTATGACAAAATCCAGATATTCTTTACTTGAAGCCATTTGTATCCTCCTGTCAATTCCGATTGACCTCATTTCCTACAAACAAATTATAACACAATTCAAAGATAAAAACAAGAGACTGACCGAAGCAATGAAGCTGACAGAATTTTTGTTGGTTGACATCATTCATTCGGTTTCGTATAATAAAATCAATTCTGTTAAAGAAAGATCGGGTTGTACAATGGAAGAATCAACTTTTGATAAGGTTTATAAAATTATGAAGCAAATACCGAAAGGCAAAGTTGCTACTTACGGACAAATCGCTGCCATTTTGGAAATGTCCAAAGGTGCAAGAACAGTAGGCTTTGCGTTAGCCGCCTGTAAAGATGACACCATTCCGTGCCATCGGGTCGTTGACAGGTTCGGCGGAACAAAGTCCGCATTTGCCATATTGGAATAGGAATCAATTTTGGACTGCAATGCCTCCTTGACCTGCTTCGGCGCTTCATTTTCTCTTGCCATAGCACT
>CADCRH010000150.1 GCA_902803805.1 uncultured Ruminococcus sp. | reverse complement strand
TTTCGACGGCTTCTTCCTGGACAACGATTCAGGGTTACTCAACAGCAGCATCTGCGACGTTTACTCCGAGCAAGACAGGCACCTACGACATCTGTATCAAAGTAAAAGATGAAAGCGGTCTGATTGTTAAAAAGTATTTTACATTAACTGTAAAATAATCTGAAAAACGAAAACCTCCTTCCGAAAGTCAAATTGGACAATTGGAAGGAGGTTTTATCTGTTTTGATGTTTGTTAGAAAAAAATTTCCGAATCACTGAAAATCAATCAATATTGAACAAAGGTTATTGTTATATCTCAGGAACTTCTTCCTTTAATGCGCTTCTGATCCGGCTTAAGGATTCCGGCTTAATGCCGAGGTACGTTGCGATATGCTTTTGAGGAATACGACCGATAAGCTGAGGGTAGAGCTTTCTGAAATGCAGATAGCGCTCTGTTGCGTTTTCCACAAGAAAACCGTTTTCTCTGTACATCTTGTAGCGCAGTCCGCCTTCCAGCAAACCGATCCAAATAGATTTCATTTTTTCGCTGCCGAATATCAAGGACTTCAGCTTACTGACCTCAAAAAGCATTAGAGTGGACTCCTCGATCGTTTCCCACATACAGATGTGTTCAGAATATCCCATCATACCCTCGTCCATACACATACTTCCTGCCATCCCGAAGCCTCTTGTAATGTCGTTTCCGTCAGTGTCGATATAATAACTCCTTACCAGCCCCTCAAGAACGATTCCAACCGTTTTGGCATTATCTCCTATATGCTTTAGCGTCACGCCTTTTTGAAAAACTTTAAATTGTGAAATGTCCACTGCTTGACTTAGGATTTCATCACCGAATTCAATGCCGAATTCGGCAGCCAGTCCGCTAAGCTGTTTGATGATCGTTACTTTATTCAAAATCACACAACCCCACTCATCAAAATAACATAAATAATTGCAATCAGATTCGCTCCGCCGTGAGCGATCATACCGGGCAGAAGATGTCCGGTTTTTTGATATGCCCAACTCCATACTAATCCGGCAACGAATGAAAATCCGATATTATACCAGTCCAGCATTGCGAACATAATGTTAAAAAGTAAGAGCGCCTGCCATTCGCCCAACACCGGACCGCAAAACTTCTTAGCAAAACCTCTGAAATAGATCTCCTTACAGATTCCGCTGACAAAGGTCAGCGCGATAATTTTGATAACAGTAGTTCCAATCGAGGTGTCGGTATTGGTATAAGCAAGATCGGTTCTTCCTGACAGAGTAAAGGTATAGGCAAGATTGAATATTTCCGTAACAGCTAATGCCGCAATACCGTAAAGAATATCTCTGCTGAGAGTTTTCTTTTCAGCAATTTCTTTTTTCAGACTTATATCATTCTGTTTAAAAAGCAGAACAGCTCCGGGAAGAAGAATCAGATTGATCAAAATCAGAATTAGACAATAGATCTGAGTATTTGCCGTGACATAGCTGGCGATGTCAAAAATATTCATTCCCGGCTTGTAATTTGAATAAGCCATCAGTACCTCAAAGCCCGCAACGAATAATGTAAGAACAGTCGTAATGGTAAGTGCTGTTTTTGCATTTTTGATATTGGTTTGTTTCATAGTTATCAGCCTCCTGGATCAATCATATCATACCGAACTATAATTTTAATTGATGTATGTTAATGATATAAAATTTTTTTGGTTCACATCATAAAATTACAATGAGCATATGATATGCTTCACTGTCAGGAGTTTTATTTTTGCTATGAAAAAAATCCCCGAATCACTGAAAACAAATCAATCATTCGGAGATTTTTTGATCAGTCGAGGTGACAGGACTTGAACCTGCGGCATCTTGGTCCCAAACCAAGCACTCTACCAAACTGAGTTACACCTCGATCAATACCATTTTTGACAGCTTTATCATTATAATACATAAACACCGCGATGTCAAGCTTTTTGAAAAGAAATATGTATGAAATGAAAAGGGAAATAAATGTTTTTTTGTCGTTGACATCAGTATCTTTTGGTGCTATAATAGCAATGCAATTTGATCAATATTACTTATCCGGAGTGACCGAGGGAACAGGCCCTGTGACGTCCGACAACCTGCCGATCTATCGTATTGTGTAAGGTGCCAATTCCTGCGGTTTTACCGAAAGATGAGCATTGATGTCAGCCGTTCGGTAAAGCCGGACGGCTTTTTTAGGATAAGGAAAGAGAAAGGAAAGATAGAAAATGTCAAAGTTTTTGTTTACCTCGGAATCGGTAACGGAAGGACATCCCGATAAGCTTTGCGACCAGATCTCCGATGCGATCCTTGACGCCATACTGAAAAAAGACCCTAAAGCTCACGTTGCTTGTGAGGTTACGGCAACGACGGGACTGATTCACGTGATGGGTGAGATCAATACCAGTTGTTATGTTGATATTGACAAAATTACCAGAAATGTTGTCAATTCCATCGGATATAATAATCCGGAATGTGGTTTCAACGGAAATACTTGTGCGGTTATTTCGTCAATTAATTCACAATCTCCCGATATTTCACGAGGTGTTAATTCTTCCTATGAGTTCCGTGACGGCGAGTCCGATAATCTGAACCGTATCGGTGCAGGCGATCAGGGTATTATGTTCGGCTATGCCTGCGATGAAACACCCGAATTAATGCCGCTGCCGATCTCGCTTGCCCATAAGCTTGCCAAGCGTCTGGCAGAGGTCAGAAAGAACGGAACACTCCCATATCTTCGTCCGGACGGAAAAACACAGGTGACAGTGGAATATGAGGATGACAAACCGGTAAGAATCGATACGATCCTGATTTCCACACAGCACGATGACAACGTTGATCTTGACAAGATCCGCAACGACTTGATAGAAAATGTTATTAATGGCATTATTCCGTCCCGTTTCATTGATGAGGACACCAGAATTCTTGTGAATCCTACAGGTCGGTTTGTCATAGGCGGTCCTGTTGCCGATACGGGATTGACAGGCAGAAAGATCATTGTTGACACATACGGCGGCTATTCGCGTCACGGCGGCGGTGCTTTCTCCGGCAAGGATCCGACAAAGGTTGACAGAAGTGCCGCTTATGCTGCGCGATATGTTGCAAAAAATATTGTCTTTGCAGGACTTGCCAGAAAGTGTGAAGTACAGCTTTCCTATGCGATCGGTGTTGCAAAGCCCGTATCCATTATGATCGATACTTTCGGTACCGGTAAGGTAAGCGAGGAAGTATTGGTAGCGGCTGTCAATAAAATATTTGACCTTCGTCCTGCCGCAATTATCAGCAAGCTTCATCTCGATCTTCCGATATACAGAAAGCTTGCCGCTTACGGACATATGGGACGTGAAGACCTGAAAGTAGCTTGGGAGAAGACCGACAAGGTAGAAGAACTCTTAGATGTGATCTATAACTCATAATTCCCGATTTTTCATTCATATCAAAAATCCGCAGCTGACGTTTTTTGTCGGCTACGGATTTTTCACTGTGTCTGGCGGTATCGGTTGTTTTCAGATCATATCCGAACAGTCTATTTGAAATACTTTGGCGGCATTTCGCCAGAGGATTTTTTCACGCTCCTCGTTGGTAAGGTCGAATTTCATAAAATCGTTATATTCCTTTATGGGATCCCACATCGGAAAATCCGAACCGAACATTAATCTGTTCGCTCCGTACAGTTTAATATAGCTGTAAACCCTGCTGTGGTCGATAAAGGGCATAGAGCTTGAAATGTCCATATAGCATTTTCTGTTTTGGAGATAGGGAACAGCCTGATCGAAGATAGACCAGCCGCCGAAATGTGCCGCCACAACCGTCAATTGCGGAAAGGCATCCAGAACACGTGCAAGGCGGCGCGGGTGAGAATAGTCATAACGGTAATCACCGCAGTGTATCAGCAATGGCAGACGATTTCCTATGGTTTCGTACATTTTCATTGCTTTGTCGCTGTCCATATTAAAACATTGTGTGTCGGGGTGAAGTTTAATACCGCGCAGACCGAGAGAGATTATACTCTCGATTTCTTCTTCCATATTTTCCATATCGGGGTGAAGTGTGCCGAGTCCGACAAATTCCTTGTGCTTTTCACATTCCTTTGCGATATATTTGTTAAGCTTCTGCACAGACTTGGGAGTGGCTGCAACAACGTTAACGACAAATTTTTTGATCGGTGAGGTTTTGGATATTTTGACAAGCTCATCGGCGATTCCTCCGCAGTTCATTTCTATATCATAAAATTTGCCGACACTGGCAACGGCACGGGAAGCAATTTTCGGGTTATAGATATGGTCGTGACAGTCAATTGCAAACATTCAACAGACTCCTTACATCAATTTTATACTAATATTATGCTTATCCCAAATACGTGTCAATATATAATAATGATATTAATAATATAAAAATGTCTTTTTGCTTGATTATACAACAAATTGATGAATTTGGATAAAGATGTATCGCATTATTATATTATAATAAGCATTAAAATATAAATCATAATACAAAACAAATGTTTGATTTTGTTATGGCTGTATGATATAATATAGCCAACATTTACATAAAAAGAGATATAGGTGATTACTATGAAAAAGTTGACCGTAAGTCAGCAAAAAATCCTTGACTATCTGCATAAAGCGGCAAATGAGGGGATTTCTCCGACTGTCAGAGAAATTTGTGCCGCGACAGGGCTGAAATCAACCTCCACGGTTCACGCTCATCTCAGAACACTTGATGAAAACGGATATATCACAAAAGAGCACGGACACCGTTCGGTCAGACTGACAGGAAGTGAGCCGACAATCTCCGTACCGATACTGGGAAAAGTCACGGCAGGATTACCGATCTATGCGTTTGAGGAGATAGAGGGATATGTTCCGTTTCCAACGAAAAAAGCAGCAGGAGAGGAAATGTTCGCATTGCGTGTATCAGGAGAGAGTATGCGTGATATAGGAATTTATAACAATGATATTGTCATCTGCGCAAGGACATCGACAGCCGAAAACGGAGAGATCGTTGTTGCCCTGATCGGCGAGGAAGCGACCGTAAAAAGTTATTACAAAGAGAACGGACACTATCGGTTACAGCCGCATAACCCTGATTTTGACCCCATCATCACAGATGAATTACAGATACTTGGCAGAGTGGTTTCACTGTACAGAGAATACTGACAAGAACCGCCGATACATTGAAGCTGAAAAGCTGTGATGTATCGGCGGTCTGTTTTTTCAGTGATTCTTTTTGTTGCTTAGACCGAGGATATAATCGGTAGAAACATTGTAGAATTTGGCGAACATAATAATATGACTTGCTTTAATTTCGTTAATGCCCGTTTCGTATCTTCTGTACTGTTCTCGTTTTAGTCCGAGAGCGGTAGCGACCTGTTCCTGAGTAAGGTCGTTATCTTCTCTCAATTCTTTTAGTCTTTCAGTATAGTACATAAAATCACCTCGAAAAATTTTTATCATAATTTTGTAGAAAAGGCTTGAAAAAGCTACAGAAGTGTAGTATTATACATATAAAAGGAACACAAATATTCCTTTTTGAAACGACAGCTATGCGAATTGGTTTTGTATATGCTGTTTGTATAAAAAACAGGAGGTAACCAATTATGAAGAACACAAAACAAAGAGTATTGACAATTGCTCTTGCCGCTGCCGTTTTGGCAGGTACCACCGGTGCAGCGTTTACTGCTTATAATTATACCACAGTTTCGGTATCAGCGGCAGAAACAAAAACAAGCGGAAACTTTAACTATGAGGAACTCAGTGACGGCACAGTATGTATAACAGGTACAAGCATCACAAAGGGCGACCTGAACATTCCGACTGAAATCGACGGAAAAACCGTAAGCGAAATAAAAAGTTATGCTTTTAATGGGAAAACAGGTTTACAGTTGGTATTTATTCCTAACACCGTAAAGAAAATAGGCAGTGGAGCTTTTAGTGGGTGTACAGGCATACAAAATCTTAAGATTGATAACGGTGTTGAGTTAATCGAACGTGGTGCTTTTTATGGTTGCGTAGGATTAACTGAGCTTACTATTCCCAACAGTGTAAAAAAAATAGACGGTGATGAATATATATTTGGTGGAGCTTTTCAAGGTTGTACAGGACTGAAAAAAGTAGTCATAGGCAACGGTGTAACAGAAATAGGTGTGGTATCTTTTAGCGGTTGTAAAAATCTTAAAGATTTAACAATGGGAAATTCTGTTGAAAGTATCGGCTATAGAGCTTTTGCAAATTGTGCTAAACTTGAAAAAGTGACTTTGCCTGAAACAATCAAGGAAATAGGCGGCTATTCCTTTAGTGGCTGTGAATCTTTAAAGAGTATTTCGATTCCGGGAACAGTCAAAGAAATAGGCTATGAGGCTTTTTCCGGCTGCAAAAATTTAAAAGAGGCTGAGATAGCAGATGGTGTTGAGGTTATAAGATGGGGAGCTTTTAAAGGTTGCATAGGATTGACTGAGCTTATTATTCCCAACAGTGTTACAGAAATAGAAGGTTATTATTTATCATCTGGTGGAGCTTTTGTTGGTTGTACAGGGCTGAAAAAAGTAGTCATCGGAAACGGTGTGACCGTAATAGGTGCTAATGCTTTTAATGGTTGTACAAATCTTAAAGATTTAACAATAGGTGATTCGGTTGAAAGTATCGGAAGTTATGCTTTTAGTAATTGTGACAGTCTTACAAGTGTAACTGTTCCAGGAAGTTTGTCTGAAATAGGCAGTGATGTATTTAATAGTTGTGACAATTTAGAATATGCAGTAATTGAAGATGGTGTTGTAGAAATAGGGTACGATGCATTTTATGACTGCAAAAAGCTGTCTGCTGTATATATAGGTTCGGGTGTTACAACCATATCAAGTAGTGCATTTAAGAATACTGCACTTACCAGTGTTGAGATACCGAATTCTGTTACTACAATAGGAAATGAAGCATTTGGTAATTGTAGTGACCTTGTTGGTATTATTATTCCTGAAAGTGTTACAAGCATATCAAGCGATGCATTTTATCATCACAATGAAGCACTCACCATTTATGGACAGAAAGGCTCAGAAGCGGAAAGGTTTGCAAATGAGAAGGATATCAAGTTTGTTGCGCTTTGTGATGAGCACAGCTTTACAGAGAAAACCATCAAAGAAGCTACTTGTACAGAAGCCGGTAAAAAAGTTAAAACCTGCTCAAAGTGCGGTCTTGAAATGGTAGAGATTATTCCTGCTCTCGGACATTCAGGAGAATGGGTTACTGTCAAGGAAGCTACGGAAACAGAAGATGGCGAAGAAGTAAGAACCTGTACTGTTTGTGGTGAGGAAGAAAGACGAGCTATTCCTAAAACACCTGTGTGCGATGAACATAGTTTTACAGAGAAGGTAACAAAAGAGGCTACCTGTACACAGACAGGTGTGAAAATCAAAACTTGTTCAAAATGTGGTTTGGAAGTAACAGAGGAGATTCCTAAACTGGAACATAAATTTGGTGAATGGGTTACT
>CADCRH010000149.1 GCA_902803805.1 uncultured Ruminococcus sp. | reverse complement strand
GATTCATTTTGTCAACACCTTTTTTTAAATTTTTTTCGCTTTATTACAAATTGTATAGAAGTTCTTGCTTCAGCGTATTTTTCCTCAAAGTAATTTTACAAATAGTATTTTTTATACCCAACCATATAAAAACACGATAGCAATAACTTCATCTCTCTATCATATGCAGCAAACAGACACTTTGTTAATATTATACTATTTGTAATGATAAGGAATAGTTATACTTTTTGTATGATATTGTTTCGGTATTCGACATTGACACCCTCATAAATTTCTTTTCGATAAAGCTCGGCATCGGGTACGGTAACGATCACTTTTCCGTTTTCGTTCTCCAGAACCACTTCACAGCGCGGTTCCTGACCGTCGGGGATTCCCTCACAACCAAAGTCCGGCTCTATAATTTCAACTACCCTATACATAATAACCTCCGTTTCACTTGTATGAAGCATAAAAATTTGGGTCTTATTCTATCTGTTCCGTAATGCTTTTGAGATTGTCAACAATAAACCTTTGCGCCTGTTCGCTGTACAATATAATCGTATAAGGACCAAACGTCCCCATTCCCTGCTTAGATACAATACCGATTTCGCTCGACTTGCCGCTAAGCTCTCTGTGGTTATGCCCTTTTGCGTCGATCTTATTTTCAAGATACCCGTTTGCAACCAGCCAATCATTGATATGTTTCGCCTGAAGCTTCTTGCAGTCGTTGCCATCAGCCGCATTGTTGATTTCTGCCGCAAGCTCCGACACGGCACAGGGTTCATTTTTGATACTGATATTCTGAATCTGTTCGGGTCTGATAAAGAACGGATTTTTCGAGCGCACGGCTTTTTCTTTTGTTGGCGCCGATTTTTCGCCGCTGATACTTTTCTCAAGCACCTCCGCAACGTAGGCAAAACATTTGGCTAACCTTTCATTATGCAGAACGCTGTCCTCCGTCTTGCTGTTGTCGATTGGATCAATGCCCTGTGAAAGCTTTAGCATATACATTTTTGCCCTTTGCATTTTCTCTTTTTCGCTAAGCATTTTCATCACCCTTTTTATTTTACCACAATTCCCGCGGCAGTCAAAACAATTTTACGCTCCACGCAGCAAACAACATTCCGAGCAGATCGGCAGTCAGCGCCGCAGGAACCGTATGCCGTGTTTTTTTCACGCCGCACGAACCGTAATAAACAGCAATTGCATAAAATGTTGTTTCCGTCGAACCTGCCATCACCGATGCGGTTCTGCCTATCATACTGTCCGCACCGTATTTTTCCAATATATTGTTCAGTATGGCAAAGGAACCGCTTCCCGTGACAGGACGCATTAATCCGAGCGGAACCACTTCGGGCGGTATTGCGACAAAAGAACAGACAGGCGCAAGAATTTGCGATACAATATCAAAAAATCCCGAAGCCTCCAACATACTTACAGCAATCACAAGACCGATCAGTGACGGTGCAACAGAAACAAGTGATTCGATTCCCTCCTTTGCGCCCTTTGTAAAGCTGTCAAACAAATCGACCTTTCGGCAGGCTCCGAACACAACAACAAAAACGATCACGACAGGTACAATATATTCACCTATTTGATTCATTCACCCCACCCCTAGCAGACAGTAATTTTGCAATCAACAATCCTGCCAAAAGTGACAGTACCGATGTTACCCAGACATACGGCACGATCGAATACGGACTTGCGCTGCCTGCTGCCTGCCGCATTGCCGCGATCGTGGTAGGAATGAGCTGAACCGATGCCGTATTGATAACGACAAACATCACCATACTGTTATTGGGCGCACTTTTCAGTCTGTTGGTTTTCTGCATTTCCTTCATTGCGGCAATTCCGAGCGGTGTGGCGGCATTCCCCAATCCCAAAATATTTGCTGTTACGTTGGCGCTTACTGCTCCCATCGCCTTGCTGTTTTTTCTGTATTCGGGCATCAGCAGCCCCAAAACGGGAGATAAAAGCCTCGCCGCCGCCTTGGTCAGACCGCCGCCGTCAGCTATTTTCATTATCCCCGTCCAAAGACACATAGAGCCTGCCATTGATATGATCAGCTTCACGGCTTTATCCGCGCCCTCGATGGCTGCTCTTGAAAGCGCCTCCATCCGTCCCGTCACCAATGCACAAACAAAGCTGATCACTAACATTATGAACCATATAATACTGAGCATTTTTCCGCCCCCTCCGAACGTCTCAAAATGATAACAAAATTGACAGAGCCGATCAAAAGCAATATAATACCAATGTCACAATTATATCATTTTTGTCTGATTATCCGTCAATATGAAAAATTTTGTTTTAAGGCTTTCCGTCTGATTTTGTCGGCATTTTTTGTTTTTTGTCGAATAATTTCCTTAATACATTAAAAACCACAATAATTCAAAAAAATTCTGTTTTTTTCGATTTTTCTATTGACAAAATCCGCAACTCATAGTACGATAGTTACACAATCTATTTTATAACTCAGAATGTATTCAGGGGGGTTTTACAATTATGAGAGCAATAGGCTGTGTAAGACAAATTGATAAACTTGGAAGATTGGTTTTGCCGTCTGACATCAGAAAATCACTGAACATCAAAGACGGTGTTGACTCTGTTGAATTCTTCGTTGACAACGACAGCATCATCATCAAAAAATACCGTCCGTCGTGTATTTTCTGTGATTCGGCAGAGGACATTATCACCTACAAAAACCAAACCATCTGTCAATCCTGTCTTAACGAACTCAAAAACAACGCAGAATAAACTACACCGCCGCTTCCTTGTACACATCACCGCCGTACAGGGAAGCTTTTTTAATTCATAATGCATAATTCATAATTCATAATTCCCCTGCGGGCGGCCGGAAACGATAACACTCATCAAAATAATTCAATTTTCAACTTGAAAAAATTCCTGCATTACTTTATTATTATACTGAAAGAACAAAGAAAACATTGACCTGACAGGAGAACAAAATGAATATACAGGAACTTTTTATAAACAATCAAAATAAATCCGTCTTGGCAGACGGTGCGATGGGTACCTACTTTTCAAAGCTGACGGGACTGGATTCGTCCGTATGCGAAAAATACAATGTCATTGCCCCCGATGTGATTCGGAAGATCCACAGCGGCTATATGGAAGCCGGTGCGAAAATACTGCGCACCAACACTTTTTCCGCCAATACCTTTTCTCTTGCTGTATCAAGACAGGAGCTTGCCGAAATCCTGACAAACGGGTTTCATATTGCGGAGGAATGTGCCAAGGACAAAGCGGTGGTATGTGCTGACGTCAGCGCGATTTACGACAACAGCCGCACTGCCGCCGAAATTCTTGACGAATACCAATTTATCGTTGATACCTTTATTTCCTGCGGCGCAAAAACATTTATCTTTGAAACGCTGCCGAATATTGAAACTGTAATGCCTGCTATCGACTATATTAAAAGTGTAATGCCTGATGCGGAAATTATCACATCCTTTACAATTCTGGCAGACGGCAGGACCCGTTCGGGCATTTCGACAACAAAGCTTCTGAAACGTATTGAAGAAAACAAGGACAAACTGACAATGGTAGGTCTTAACTGCGGCTGCGGTACGGCACAGATGTTTACTCACGCTGTCCCTTTCTTCTCTTATATTCAGCAAAACACCAATTTATACACAATTGTAATGCCTAATGCAGGCTATCCGGCAATCGAAAACAATCGTACCGTCTTTACTGCCACTCCATCCTATTTTGCCGAGAGAACAGCACGTTTTATTCCGTACAAAATTTCTGCGATCGGCGGTTGCTGCGGTACGGAACCCGATTTTATTCAGCTTCTCGGAAATATCATCAAACATCATTCCTCGCCTGTAAAAACGATCGTACCGTACAGCAGGGACGAAACCGCAAAATCTCCTTTTTCATCACAGCTTGCCGAAAACAAATTTATCATTGCCGCCGAACTTGACCCTCCGAATACATCCGACCTGACAAAGCTGATCAATGCCGCAAAAATTCTGAAAGAGAGCGGCGTTAACATTGTCACCGTATCGGATTCGCCGCTCGGTCACGCAAAAATGGATCCCGTCGTATGCTCCGCCAGAATCAAACGGAAAGTCGGCATTGAAACACTGCCTCACATCTGCTGCCGTGACCGGAATATGAACGCACTCCGTTCCATTCTGCTCGGTGCCAACAGTGAAGGGATTCGTGCGGTTCTTGCCGTAACAGGCGACCACATAGCGGAAACCGACCGCGGTGTGGTAAAACCTGTCTTTAATGTTGATTCCACAAGGCTGATGGAGCTGATCTCAAGAATGAACGATGATGTATTTTCCCATTCTCCCATCGCGATCGGCGGCGCCTACGACCCCGACCCGCGCAAAACAAAATATTCGCTTAACCGGCTTGACAAGAAAATCAATAACGGTGCCAAGTTTCTTCTGACCCAGCCTGTATTTTCCGATGAAACCATCGATTCCATCGAACAGGCACGAAGCAAAGGGATCAAAGTGTTGGTCGGCATAATGCCCCTTGTCAGCTACCGCAACGCAAGTTTCATCAAAAACGAAGTTCCTGGGATGGTGATTCCGCAGGAACTGGTTGACAAATTCGACCCGGATATGACACGTGAGGAATCCACCGAAGTCGGTGTAGAGATCGCCGCCGACATTGCCAAACGAATGAAACCCCACGCAGACGGTTTTTATTTTGTCACCCCGTTCAACCGCGCCGAAGTCATCAAAAAAGTAATCGAGAAGCTGTAAATTTAATTCATAATTATTTTGTGGATAACCGCAAATATCAAAAAGCCGTTCAACAGGAAAGACCTTTGAACGGCTTTTTGGGACTTTTTATGATATTAAAAACACAAAATGCGGTCATTGCTGACCGCATTTTGTGCAAAAGGAAGGGATAATGAAAAAACAAAAAAGGGGAATTAGCTAATTGATATAGGTTATGTTACCTATAAGAATATATTATCACAGTATTTTATATTTTTCAATAGCTTTCATTAAAAAAATATCCCAAAAATGAAATAAAATAACAACTTTACACGG
>CADCRH010000148.1 GCA_902803805.1 uncultured Ruminococcus sp. | reverse complement strand
TAAATTCCTCTCTGTTATCATCAATTCTAAATTCATTATACAAAATTATAAAGAATTTGTACAGAGAAAAAACAAATCACAATCTAGGGTCAACAGGCTCACTTTCAAACGCAAGTACACCGAACACACATTCGTGTACCGTATGAAGCGGACGCCGATCGGTAAATCTTTTCAGTGACTCCACACCAAGCGAAAATTCTTTCAGTGCCAATGCCCTTTTCCGTCCGAGAGAACGGCTTTTCAATCTTTTCAAATGCTCCGGCATAAGATATTCCGGACCGTATATGATACGTAAATACTCTGCCCCTCGGCACTTCACCGCAGGCTGTAACAGCTGTGCATTATGCTTTGCGGTGAATCGTTCGGGCTTCACTACCATACCCTCTCCGCCGCTTTCCGTCAAAGCCAGCCACCACTGTACCCCTTTTTGAACACTTGCCGCGTCCGTCACATCAACCTCAATGTATTCCGTCGCAATCAATATATCGTCGATTCCTGTACAGTATTTTTTCAATGTTTCCATATGCCAAACGTGCTTTTCCTCCGAGAACACACGCCCCTCAACCGCTAACAGATGAAACGGTGCGATCCGAAAATCATCGGTTTTCGTGACACTCCAACAGTATTCTCTGTATGCCTTTGTATATTTTTCCAAAGAGGACTGTTTTTCCCTGTACCGCTCCAACAATTCGGCAGGATCGATATTTTGTCCCGATACGCTCTCACCGACCTCAAATGCATTGTTTCCTCTTTCACATACCTTTTCAAGAGCAGATACCGCCGCCGCAAGAGAACTTCTTCCTGCTCTGCCGACCGGTGCATACTGCCGCTTCAACAGTACTTGTGCCTTTTCCGACCACGGCATTAATTCCGTATCCAAACATACCCAATCGGTGTGAAAATCCTCCCAAAAGTTGTTTTGTGTCAGAACCTTATCCAAACGGTCTAAAATTTCCTTTTCATAACTGCCCTTGTCAAAAAAGTGTCTGCCTGTACGGGTATAGATGATTCCCCTGCTTCCGTCATTCACCCCAAAGCGTTTTTCAGCCGTTTCCGCACTGTGACACAATACGATCACCGCACGGGAACCCATATGCTTTTTTTCGCACACAACCTTCTGGACTCCGTTTTTGCGGTAGTATTCAAACGCTTCTGTCGGATATTCAAGATACCCGTCCAAACTGCTTGTGGCACACGGTGACATTGTAGGCGGAAGATAGATCAGCCAATGGGGATCCGCCGCAAATCTGCTCATTACTTCCAACGCTGCCGCAGAATGATTTTCCTGAACCACCACCGACGGCATCAATTCTGTGGTAAGATACAGTTTGCCCTGTACGTCCTTGATATTCAACGTATCGTCCTTGTCACCCTCTTTTGTTTCGATCGGTCTGGCAGGCTCACTGTAGGTTTTGAGTGCCTTTACGCTTACGATTTCCTTTTCGGGATAACGGAATGCTGTCAGCTTGTTTCCGAACACACAGCCTGTATCAATACAATAGGTATTGTTGATCTCAACAGCGTCCTTTTGCGGAGTATGACCGTAAACAATGGTCGATCTGCCTCTGTAATCCGCTGCCCAGTTCAAACGAATCGGCAGCCCGAATTCATCACTTTCACCCGTCACATCTCCGTACAGGCAAAAATCTCTTATCCGCTTCGAGCCTCGTCCGATATATTCCTCCTTAATTCCCGCGTGAGCCGTGACGAGCTTTCCATTGTCAAATACATAATGACTGACCAGACTGTCAAGAAATGCTTTGACATTATTTCTGAATTCCTCACTTTCGGCTTCCAGTTCCTTTGCGGTCTGTTCCAGACCGTGTGTCATTTGCACCTTTTTTCCGTTCAAATATTTCAGCAGTTTAGAGTCGTGGTTTCCGACAACCGCAAACGCATTGCCCGACTGCACCATTGCCATAACGATTTTGAGCACCCGAACATTTTTATTTCCTCTGTCGCACAGATCACCGAGAAAGACAGCGCGTCTGCCCTCGGAGTGAGAATATACTCCGTCACGTTCTGTATATCCGAGCTTATCCAGCAGACTCACCAATTCATCCGCGCAGCCGTGAATATCACCTATCACATCAAATGGCCCGTGTTCCTCTTTCTTATTGTTCCACAGCTTCGTTCTTATGATCTCCGCGCTGTCAATTTCCTCCTGACTGTTCAGAATATAAACAAATCGGAATCCCTCACGCTTCAGTTGTCTGATACTTCTTTTCAGGTCAAGACGGTGTTTTCTGATGACACCTTCGGGATAATTTCTGTCCTCACGCTTGCTGTTGCGTTCCAAAAGCACCTTTTCGGGTACATCTAGCACAATGGCAGCAGTATGAACATTATGCTCCCTTGCAAGCTCTATGATTTTCTTTCTTGCACTTTGCTGAACGTTTGTGGCGTCTATAACAGTTGTTTTCATTCCTTTCAGACGCTTTTCCGCCGCATAGTATAAGACATCGAATGCATCAGGTGTAGCACTTTGACTGCCCTCATCATCACACACCATTCCTCTGAAAAAATCCGATGACAAAACCTCTGTCGGCAAAAAATGTTTTCCGGCAAAACTTGATTTGCCGCTGGAGCTTGCTCCCACCATCGCAACAAGCGCAAATTCCGGTATTTCTATACGCATTTTCTGAACACTCCCATCTGTGT
>CADCRH010000147.1 GCA_902803805.1 uncultured Ruminococcus sp. | reverse complement strand
TGCCCGTATCATTTCCAGTTTTTCTTCAAAGCTTTGCGGACATTCCCCTTTCACGAACTTTGAGGGATTCTGAACTTTTTTACCGTTTTGTCTTTTCCAGACAAATGGATAGGACCGGGCAGCTTCGCTCAGAACATCGGCATTATCACATGCCAATATCAGGCGGTTCGTTTCATCATAGTCAAAAAGCGCAAGGATTTTTTGTTCCTTATCGTAAAAGGCAGTATAATATTCGTTATCTATCGACGTAAAATTCTTCAGATTCAGTTTTTCGGAAATATACTCCCGATAATGTTCGGTCTTTGGGTATCTGAGTTTGACAAAGATATTATTCTCAAATTTTTTCAGCATATTTTCCGCCAAAGAATGTATCAGCAGACTGCCTAAATCACCAAACAGCTTCACTTCCCAGTGACATCTGTTCGCGAACGATCTCATTACCTTACCGCTGTCAAAAAAATAACCGTATGGATCATATTCGGTGCTTGCAAGCAGAAGATAATCGCCATATTGATCGCTGTGATAAACTTTCAGACTGTCAAGCTCAACGATACCGGCATGTGGGGCTTGGTGTATGTTTTGCTGCCTGCCGGTCACTTGATAATAACAGCGCAGTTCCTTTGGTATAATGACATTGTTTTGTTCTTCAAAGTTTTTGATTTTTTCGTCACAGTCGAGGTCTTGTTCGAACAAATCCTCTTTCAAGGAAACGATCGTATTCAGTTCACTGCAAAAAATTTCAAACTTATCCATCCTACAGAAACACCCCCAAAATCATTTTCCACTTTCCATTGTCCATTTTCCATTAAAAAACGCCCTCGAAGCATTAGGCAACGAGGGCGTTTTTGAGCGGAGAGTGAGGGATTCGAACCCTCGAAACGGTTGTTGCCGTTTACACGATTTCCAATCGTGCTCCTTCGGCCAACTCGGACAACTCTCCATACCTGCAATTTTTTATCTGACAAGCGGAATACTTGAATATTATATCACACGTTTTCGGAAATTGCAAGTGCTATTTTATCATTTTTTAAATTTTTTTCATACCACCGAAAATACATAAATCAATTTCTTGATCAAATCGGTATTGACATTGATACTGTCAAGAAAGTCGTGAGCGTCAACCAACTGATCTTTCAGCTCAACAAGGCTGTCCGAATCGATATCCTCTATATGCCTTCTGTAGTCGATAATATTTTTGATCTTGGCAAAGCAGGAGATGTCATCGCCGGTGTTTTCAAAAAACTCAATAAGGCTGTCCATTTCTTCCAATTCTTCATCTGTAAGTCTGATTGTCATAGATGATCCTCCGTTTCAGCTGATTTCGTCATAAAGTTCCGGCATACACGGTGAAAGAAGTATATCTTTTTGCCAGGAATACTTTCCGCGCTTTATTACAAGAACCTTAAAATTGTTTGAATTTTCGGTATCTTCATCATCAAGTACATAAATCAGCCCGTAGCTCCCCGGTGCAACCTCTGCAATCTTTTTAAATGTATTGATAATTTTATCACTTTCGGAATCGGGTCTGTTTGAGAAATACGACACATCTATATACCAACTGCCATCGAGCGCTTTCAGACGTTTCATTTGCTCAATACCACATTGCGCAAGAAGATTCTCAACGTTTTGATATACAGCCTGTTCCTTTATTTCGGGATGTTTATCCTCATCCTCATAGGTCGGATAAACCGTCAGCCAACCGTGAAGTTCAAGCATACCTGTTTCCCCCCTGTTATCACTAATACTATTATGCCGTTTTTTGACTTATTTTTCAAGCTTTTTTTGAAAAATAATCTACTTTTGTATATAATTACCAGTATTGTTTGCTGTGTTTGTTTATTTCTCTAAAAAAGCTCCCACAAACGAACAATGTCCGAATGCAGGAGCCTTTTCACGGCAGACAAAAGCTGTCAGCCGAAATATAATGAAATATAATAATGTACGGTGAAGCAATGATCAAGCTTTGCCTACAGAACCGAAAAGTTCCATTTTTTCCTTAACGGTAGCCTTGATTGCTTCAAAGCCCGGTGCAAGAAGCTTTCTGGGGTCAAAGCCCTTGCCCTGAAGATCCTTGCCCTCTTCGATGTACTTTCTGGTAGCTTCCTGGAAAGCGAGCTGGCACTCTGTGTTAACGTTGATCTTGGAAACGCCGAGAGAGATCGCCTTTTTGATCATATCAGCAGGAATACCTGTACCGCCGTGAAGAACGAGAGGCATATCGCCTGTGAGCTGCTGAATGGCATCGAGTGTTTCAAAGCTCAGACCTTCCCAGTTTTCGGGATATTTACCGTGAATGTTGCCGATACCTGCTGCGAGCATTGTTACGCCGAGATCTGCGATCTGCTTGCATTCCTGCGGGTCTGCACATTCGCCTTTGCCAATAACGCCGTCTTCCTCGCCGCCGATCGAACCAACCTCAGCTTCGATGGAAAGACCCTTTTCCTTACAGATAGCAACCAGTTCCTTTGTCTTTTCGATATTTTCTTCGATCGGATAGTGTGAGCCGTCGAACATAATCGAGCTGAAACCAGCCTCAATGCACTTCTTAGCGCCCTCGTATGAGCCGTGGTCAAGATGGAGAGCAACGGGAACGGTAATGTTGAGTTCTTCGAGCATACCGTTAACCATACCTACAACGGTCTTGTAGCCTGTCATATACTTGCCTGCGCCCTCGGAAACACCGAGGATAACGGGAGAGTTAAGCTCCTGAGCCGTCAGAAGGATCGCCTTTGTCCACTCAAGGTTGTTAATGTTAAACTGGCCAACTGCATAGTGACCCTGCTTTGCCTTTGTAAGCATTTCTGCTGCGTTTACTAATGGCATTGTAATCACGCTCCAAATTTTATTAAATTTCGCACGGACTGTGCCGTACTTACAATTTCATATTATACAATAAAAAAACAAAAATATAAAGGGATTTTACAAATTTTTTTATTTTTTCCGAAAATCATTTTTCCCGGAACGGTTTGAGGGAGCGGTCTTTGGCAAACTGAATTTTTCCTTGACATTTTGACGAAAAAGCGGTATTTTTATATAGGTATTTATCATATTTTTTAATAATGTTCAATGTTCGTTGTTTTGACTGCGGACAATAGTAAGGGGTTTAGAAAAAATGCTGACACTTGATAAAATCTATCACGCTTCATACGTGCTGAAAGAAGTTGTAAGACCTACCGATATGATCAAAGCGACAAAGCTTTCCAACGACTGCGAAATTTACCTGAAAACTGAAAATCTTCAAATTACCGGCGCTTTTAAGGCAAGAGGCGCTTATTACAAGATCTCGCAGCTGACAGACGAGGAAAAGGCAAAGGGGGTAATTGCCTGCTCTGCCGGAAATCACGCTCAGGGCGTTGCTCTTGCGGCAACAAGACACGGTATTAAATCCCTTATTTGTATTCCGCATTCCGCTCCTATCTCAAAAGTAGAGGCTACCAAAAAACTCGGTGCGGAAGTATGTCTTGTCGAGGGTACCTATGATGATGCTCACGACAAGGCTGTTGAACTGCAAAAGGAAACAGGTGCCACTTTTATTCATCCGTTTGATGATGAAATGGTGATCGCAGGTCAGGGCACCATCGGTCTTGAAATTCTTGAACAGCTTCCCGACGTCGACGCTGTCATTGTTCCTATCGGCGGCGGCGGTCTGATCAGCGGTGTTGCCTATGCGATCAAATCACTCAATCCCAATGTCAAGGTTTACGGCGTTCAGTCTGCCGGTGCTCCCTCTATGTATCTTTCGGTGGCACATAACCAGATCGAAACGCTTCCCAATGTCAATACATTTGCCGACGGTATTGCTGTTAAAACGCCCGGCGAACTAACCTTTGACATTTGCAGCAAATATGTTGACGAAATTATGACCGTTACAGATGACGAGGTTGCTACAGCTATCCTTTCGCTGATTGAAAATCAGAAACTGATTTCCGAGGGTGCCGGCGCTGTGTCTGTTGCTGCGGCATTATTTGATAAATTCCCGATCAAGGGCAAAAAGGTATGCTGTCTTGTATCGGGCGGAAACATTGATGTTACCATTCTTTCAAGAGTGATCGACAGAGCGCTCCAGAAGGTCGGCAGACTGGCGGAATTTACGATTGCTCTTTCGGACAAACCCGGCGAATTAGTCAATGTGTCCAAAATCATCGCCAAGCAGGGCGCCAATGTCGTTGCCGTAAGCCACGACAGAGCCGACCTCAACACGGACATCAATTCCTGTTATCTCCGACTTTCCCTTGAAACCCGAAATCACGAACATATTCAGAAAATCAAAGACGAGCTTTCCAAAAAAGGCTACAAAATTGTTCAATAATTATATTGATATATTATCGAAAGGAAGTTTTTTCAATGGCAGAAGTAGTTTACACAAAAAATGCACCCGATGCGATCGGTCCTTATTCACAGGCTGTCAAGACAAACGGTCTTGTTTTTACTTCGGGACAAATCGCGATCAATCCCGCAACGGGAAACGTTGAAGCTGACACGATCGAAGGTCAGACCGAACAGGTAATGCAGAACCTTAAAAACCTTCTTGAGGCATCGGGTTCATCGCTCGAAAAGGCTGTAAAGACCGTTTGTTTCTTGGCGGATATGAACGATTTCGCAAAGTTCAACGAAATCTATGGCAAATATTTTACGGGCAAGCCTGCACGTTCCTGTGTTGCAGTAAAAACACTCCCGAAGAATGTTCTTTGCGAGGTCGAAGTGATTGCGGAGTATTAATATTTTAACAATGATAAAAAGGTCACGGCTCAACGGCTGTGACCTTTTTGACAGGTGACCGAATGAATACAGACAAACTATTTTCAATCAAAACAAAAGAGGATTTTATCTCTTTTTTAAACGAATTAAGTAATGATAAAACAGCAAAAGACGATAAATGGGAAAACAAAAGCCTTGAAGATTATCTTGATTCGATTGCCCGATGGGTGGAAGATATGGACGGCTATTATCATAACACCAACCGGACAATACCCGAAAATATCAACTGGCAGTTTATTGCGGAATTATTGTATGTCGGAAAGATTTATGAATAAACCGATTCCTTTCGGGTAACAATACATAAAAAGAAACGGGGAAAAATAATGAAATACTGCTATGAATGCGGAACAAAGCTGATTCCTAAAGAACACGAGGACGAGGGGATCATTCCCTACTGCGAAACCTGCGGAGAATTTCGGTTTCCGATTTTTTCGGCAGCCGTCAGTATGATCGTTCAAAACCCGTCAAGAGATAAAATCCTTTTGATACAGCAATACGGCAAGAAAAACAATGTTCTTGTTGCCGGCTATATCAACAAGGGTGAAAGTGCCGAAGAAGCCGTCATTCGTGAGGCCAGGGAGGAAATCGGACTGAATGTTGTGTTCCACGATTTCAACAAAAGCGAATACTTCGCAAACACCAATACGCTGATGTTCAACTTTGCCTGCGTTGTTGATGGGGAAAGTCTTGACGGACTGAATCCCAAAGAGGTAGATCAAGCACAATGGTTCACGATCGAGGAAGCAAAGGAAAACATTATGCCTGACAGCCTTGCCAAGCGATTCTTTCTCAGCTTTTTGAAAGATAAATATCAATAAACACCAGAACAACTCCTTCGCATAAAAAATAAAGTCGCTAATCAAAGAAAGAATTTTCTTCTAAAAAAGAGGATAAGATGAAACCACATCTTACCCTCTTTTTGCATTTTTCATTATTTCGCAACAATATTGATCAGCTTGCCGGGAACATAAATTTCCTTAACAATGTTCTTGCCGTCAATCAGTGCTTTGATCTTCTCGCCCGACTTAGCAAGAGATAAAGCACCGTCCTTGTCGATCTCAACGGGAACATTGATTTTATCCCTTACTTTGCCATTCACCTGTACAACGATCTGAATTTCTTCGTCAACACATTTACTCTCGTCATATTCCGGCCACTGTGCTCTTGACACAAAACCGTCACCGAGAGCCTTTTCACTCCATACCTGCTCTGCAATATGCGGCGCAAACGGACTGATCAGTGTTGTAAAGATTCTCAGTTCTCCCTTTGTTACGGAGCCTGTTGCATAAATGTCATTGATCAGCGACATCAGTGCGGCAATTGCGGTATTGAATTTCAGTACTTCAATATCGTCGCTGACTTTTTTGATGGTTTTATGGAATACTCCCTCCAGTTCGGGACGGATATTTTCCTCATTCGTCATAATACCGCCGAGGTTATAGAAACGTTCCGCAAAACGGCGGCAGCCTTTGATACTGTTGGAGTTCCACGGTGCGGCATTTTCAAAGTCACCGATAAACATTTCAAACAGACGCATTGTGTCTGCTCCATATTCGTTTACTATATCATCGGGATTGACAACATTGCCTCTTGACTTGCTCATCTTTTCGCCATTCTCACCGAGAATCATTCCGTGGCTTGTACGCTTTGCATACGGTTCTGGTGTGGGAACCACTTTTATATCATAAAGGAACTTATGCCAGAAGCGGCTGTAAAGCAGATGAAGTGTGGTATGCTCCATACCGCCGTTGTACCAGTCAACGGGCGACCAGTAATTCAGTGCTTCGGGGCTTGCGAGAGCCTCATTGTTATGCGGATCCATATAGCGCAGGAAATACCACGACGAACCTGCCCACTGGGGCATTGTATCTGTTTCGCGCTTCGCGTCGGCACCGCACTTAGGGCATTTTGTGTTGACCCAGTCGGTCATCTTTGCCAACGGTGATTCGCCGTTATCGGTCGGCTCGTAAGATTCAACATCGGGCAGTTCTAACGGCAGCTCACTTTCGGGAACAGGAACGGCACCGCAGCACGGACAGTGAACGATCGGGATCGGCTCACCCCAGTAACGCTGACGAGAAAATACCCAGTCACGAAGCTTATAGTTCACCTTTGCTCTGCCCTTGCCGGATTCGGTGAGCTTTTCGATAATTTTCTTCTTTGCATCCTCCACAGAAAGTCCGTCAAGATAATCGGAATTGACAAGAACACCGGTTGCACAATCTGTAAAGGCTTCTTTCTGAACGTCCTCGCCGCCTTTGACAACTTCAATGATCGGCAGTTGAAACTTCTTTGCAAAATCCCAGTCACGAGTATCGTGTGCAGGAACCGCCATAATCGCACCCGTACCGTAGGAAACCAGAACATAGTCCGAAATAAAAATCGGGATTTGTCTGCCGTTGACAGGATTAATTGCCTCCACGCCGTCAAGACGAACGCCTGTCTTATCCTTGGCAACTTCTGTACGCTCAAAGTCGGACTTTCTGGCAGCCGCTTCCTGATAGGTTCTTACCTCGTCCATATTTTTGATAACAGAGGAAAGCTTTTCGATGATCGGGTGTTCGGGCGAAATAACCATATAAGTTGCACCGAACAGTGTATCGGGTCTTGTTGTATAGACGGTAAGTGTATCATCTGTTGTAGTAGTAAAGTCAACCTCCGCACCCGTAGAGCGTCCGATCCAGTTTTTCTGCTGTGCCTTTACTCTGTCGGGATAGTTAACAAGGTCGAGGTCGGAAATCAGTCTTTCGGCATATGCTGTAATTTTCAGCATCCATTGTGACTTAACTTTTCTGATTACTTCACTGTTGCAGCGTTCGCAAACACCGTTGACGACTTCCTCGTTTGCCAGAACGCATTTACAGGACGTACACCAGTTGACTGCCATTTCCTTTTTATAGGCAAGACCGTGTTTGAACAGTTGAAGGAAAATCCACTGTGTCCACTTGTAGTAGCCGGGGTCGGTCGTATTGATCTCACGGCTCCAGTCAAAGGAAATACCGAGTGCCTGAAGCTGACTTTTGAAACGTGCCACATTCTTTTTTGTCACTTCACGGGGGTGAATATGATTTTTGATCGCGAAGTTTTCTGTGGGAAGTCCGAATGCGTCCCAACCGATCGGATAAAGAACGTTATAGCCCTGCATTCTTCTTTTTCTTGCCACGATGTCAAGAGCGGTATAGGAACGGGGATGTCCTACGTGAAGTCCCTGTCCCGACGGATAAGGGAATTCGATGAGTGTATAATATTTGGGTTTTGCGGAATTTTCCTCTGCGTGAAAAATTCCTGCGTCCTCCCATTTTTTCTGCCAAACCGGTTCAATTTTTTGATGTTCGTACTTCAAAGTTCATTCTCTCCTTTATTTTGTAATGCCGTATTATTTTTCTGTCGGGAATAAAAGCTGCGGCGGCAAGTTTTCGATATCCGAAATATCCACTTCCTCGCCGTCTTGCCACAGACGTTCGAGGTCGTAATATTCACGTCCTTCGTCCGAAAATACGTGAACGATAACATCAACATAGTCAAGAAGTATCCACGAATCCGAACGATAGCCCTCAATATGGCTGACGCTGACCCCCGCATTGTCAAGCCTGAATTCAACCTCGTCTGCCAGTGCTTTTACGTGTGTGTTTGATGTACCTGTTGCAATCACAAAATAATCCGCAATAGAAGATATGTCATCAATTTTGATCAGCTTTACATTGATTCCTTTTTTTCCGCAAAGTGCTTTCACCGCAAGCTTTGCCGTTTCCAAAGATGTCATTGTTTCAGTCCTCCCCGAATTTATGTTTTGGATCTTAATTTTCTGTCATTCAGTTGTTTAAGTTTTTTCTTTGTTTTTTTCTTTACCTTTAAAAAAAGCCAGCTCATTATACCCTGCCAGAGTATCGGGAGCAATAGTGATCTTTCTTTGCGCAAGGTCGGCAATGGTAAACGCCATTCCCTCAAGAACCGCATTGTCAAGATTTTTGTCGGCAACCTTCCGCATTTTGTCAACACCGTCATAGTCACGGTCTGCGGAGGTAAAATCCGCTACAAAAATCACTTTATCAAGCAGTGTCATACCGGCTCTGCCCGTTGTATGATAACGAATCGCGTCAATAATTTCCCTGTCGGTGATACCGATTTCCGTCTGAACATAAGCGCTGCCGGAAATCGCGTGCCATAGCTTCGGAGATGCTTTTTCAAGCTCCGTCAGTTCTATGCCTGCACGTTTTATCACGTCCATATGCTCGCTGCTGTCGGCTTCCTTGGTAATGTCGTGCAGCAGTCCGGCAATTTCGGCTTTTTCCGTATCAGCACCGTATTTTTTGGCAAGCCTTACTGCTTCCTTTGCCACATTTCTAGAATGTTTGTAACGAGCCGATTTCAGACGTTCGTTGATTATCTTGTCATAGTCCTTAACGGTCATATTATCATCTCCGAAAAATTTAGTCAGACACAAATCAATTATACCAGTATCAAATTTGTCTTTCAAGGATTTTTTAACAAATTACTCTATGATTCTGCACTTAATATCATCACAGTAAAAACTGAATTCATCTTCCGCTTCACGGACATAATAGCGAAGTCCGTCATACTGACGGTCGGATACATCCTCAAAGAGGATACAGGGCTGAAAGATCACATCAAAAGCTCTGTACAAATCAATTTTACTGCACCCGTGAAAGGTCACTTCCAGCATTTCTTCATCGGGATAATGCGGAAACGTTCCGAAACACATTATGATGGTCGGTACACTCTCCTCATTGCTGTAATCTTTGCAGGTAAGGTCATAGGTCACTTTCAGCAAATGACAGCCGGGCTTTTTCAGGTACTTGCCAATCTCATCCGTTACACTCATCCTATCACCTCAAAGTATAACCTTCACCCATATCATAAAGCATATTCATTACTCCGAGATCGTTGATATTCACACCTTCTTTATCCGCTTTATCAAGTGCGTTGTACAGTGAACTGTTATAGATAAAAGCTTCAAATACACGGTTGGTATTCTGAAAGACTTGGTTGTCGATCGCATTCATTACACCGTTGAAAATCGGTACATAGGAAAACAGTTGTGTTTTGTATATCGGAACTTCGGTATCATTTAACATCAATGAAAGTGTATCGGGATATTTCAGACTGTCAAAACCTCTTTCCGCACAAATTTCGGGTATGAATTTCGTGATCTCCAATGCAAGATCTTCGTCGGTAACAAGAGCGTGAAACTTATCGTCAAATTGGTTAAATGTTCCCGATTCGTTGCAGTCCTCATACAGTTTCATTACTTTTTCGGTCAGCTCCGAAATTTCCATTTCCGTCAGCGGATAGTCAAGTGTTGTTTTCTCGTCCTGTTTCAGTATGATATACTGTTTATCGGATGAAAATGTTTTGACATCCCAGCTTCTCGCAATTTCTTCCAGAATACCGCTCAGATCATTCTGTACCATATCGTTAATGCGACATTCACAGGTAACATTTCCGTCACCTGCATTTGATGTATAAATTTTGATGGCACATATTTTCTGATTGCCGATACGCGCGGCAATTTTCTCTTTTAACACGCTCCAGTACATCTCGGTGGTCTTGTCCTGACGGTCGCCCATTGAAACGATGTCACCGATATAAACGTTCCAGTAATGAGTATGACCCGCAAAAATACTTCCCAGTCTTTTCGGTTCGATATTTTCTCTCATCGCGATCGCTGCACCGAGCAGTCCGAAAACAAAACTTGCCTGTGACATACCGAGTGCAGTTTTTTCGTCGCTGCCGATCGCCGCCGACATCTCGTGAATTTGAAAACCGTAATCGGGCAAAATCAAATCATATCCTGTAAAACACGCATAGGACGAACTGTTCTTTTTGATTTCGTACAATTTAGGGCGAATGGTAATATTCACATCTTTCAGAACGACATTATCATTCTCGATAACACTGTGATACTTCTCCATTACTTTTTGAATGCTGTTTCTTAAAAAGTCATTATCGATTTTTTCTTTCTTTTTTTTAAAAAAGGACATTTTCGCTTCTCCTGTCTATGTATAAAGTCCGCTGCGTCTGATATAGGCTTCCACTTTCTGCGGAACAAGTGCTGCAATATCCTGTCTGTTTTTTATGCTTTCCCTGACTTGCGTTGAAGAAACAGTCATCACACACGTATCGAGAATTTCCGTTTCTGCTCCGAGCGTATGCAGAAATGCCCCCTGTTTTTCCAGTACGGCAATATCGTCATTGTTTCTCGGAACACCGCATATTGTCGCAAGCCGAAAAATCATTTCGGGATTTTTCCACTGATGCACTGTCAAAAACATATCCGCTCCCGTAATCAGATAAAGTTGACTGTTTGGATAAAGTTCTGAAAGCTTTTCCAGCGTCAGATAAGTATAGCTGGCGCCTTCGCATTTGATCTCAATATCGCTGACCTCGGCAACAGGCATATTTTCAAAAGCAAGTCGGCACATTTCAAATCTTTGCCAAGGGGAAACGGAGTTGTCACTCTGTTTAAACGGCGAAACATATGCAGGCACAACGATCAGCTTATCAAGCCGCAGTTTTTTGACAAATACCTTTGCCAGTTGTATATGACCGTTATGAACGGGATTAAAACTTCCGCCGAACATCGCAATTCTCATTATTTCACCTCTTTTGACATATGCGTAAGGACAGCCAAGGGGCTGCCTGCCCCTCTAACTCCCCGGCAAGCTTTTATCTTTTTCTTGCTTTCGGCAGTTCGATTTTTGGCTCTTTGACATTACGGCGGTAAAGCACAAACTTTGAGCCGATCACCTGTACGACTTCGCTATTGGTTTCCAATGCGATCTGCTCGGCAATTTCTCTTGATGATACGCCTGCCGTTTCAAGTACCTTTCCTTTGACAAGTTCTCTTGCGGCCAGCGCGTCATCCGTTTGTTTCGCGATCTGTTCACTCATACCGCCCTTGCCTACCATTACGATCGTATCTATCTCTGTTGCAAGCGAGCGAAGAAACGCTCTTTGTTTACTTGTTAACATACATTTTTCCTTTCAAGTCTGTTTCACTTTATGATTATTCTTTTGCATATTTTTTCTGTAAAAGTTCGGCAAGCTCTCTCAGCGCCCTTCCTCGGTGGCTGACAGCGTCCTTTTGGGTATCAGTCAGTTCCGCAAAAGTTTTGTTGCCGTCAATAAAGAAAATCGGGTCATAGCCGAAACCGTCATTTCCTCTCGGTGCATAGCCGATCGTGCCGTCACACTTTCCGAATGCAAAAAGCTTTTCCCCATTGGGAAAATAACAGCAGATAACACATTCAAAACGTGCATCACGGTTGGTACTCCCACTGTCGCGAAGCTCTCCGAGCAGCTTTTCGATTTTTTCTTCATCGGTTGCGTTTTCGCCCGCATAACGTGCGGAATAAATGCCAGGTTTGCCGCCCAATGCGTCAACTACCAGTCCCGAATCATCCGCGATTGCCGGCAAACCTGTTCTTTCACAAGCCGCCTTTGCTTTTATCTCCGCATTTTCCTTAAAGGTTTCTCCTGTTTCCTCCACCTCGTCCAGTGTTGTTCCAAGCTGAGCTGCCGTCTTGGCATAAATGCCGAGCGGTTTTAAAATTCTTGAAAGTTCCTCCACTTTCTTCTGATTGTTTGAAGCAATTACAAAATTCATATTCATCCATCTTCCTTCTGTTCAATAAAATACAGGGTCTTCCTTTTCTATTTTTAACCTTAAAACCAATTATGTCAAGCGGAATCCTGTCGTTTTTCGCAGAAAATATTATGTTATTGATTGCTGCCTTCGCGCCATTGTTTCAGCCATTCATCATCCTCCTCAGTCTGAGGTGCAGGCGTGGTTGACCAGTTGAAGGATTTTTTCGGTTTGCGCTCGGTTCTCGGTTTCGGCTTCACTTCCTCGGCAGGTTTTTCTTCGGGAACAGTCGGCTCGTCATCCGTCTGCTGTTCACCGTTTCTCCAGCTTCTGAGCCACTCATCCTCCTCAGAAAGCGGTTCTTCGGGTTCTGACGGCTGTGCCTGTTCTTCGGTTTTCGTGCTGTCCTTGCTTTCGGTTATCTTCGGTTCTTCCTCGCCCTTTTCCATAATCAGTTTGCCTTCGTCATCGTAATCGTCGGCAAAGAGCGCTTTTGCAAATTCTTCGGGGTCAAACGGCTGGAGGTCATCGATCTGCTCACCCACACCGATATATTTCACAGGAACATCAAGTTCCTCTTTAATAGCAAGCACCACGCCGCCTTTTGCCGTACCGTCCAACTTTGTCAGAACAATACCCGTAATACCTGCCGCATTTCTGAATTCCTTGGTCTGATTCACGGCATTCTGTCCCGTTGTTGCGTCAAGAACCAAAAGCACCTCTTTGGCGGCATCGGGAAGCTCACGGTCAATAATGCGGTTGATTTTTTCAAGCTCCGCCATCAGATTTTTCTTATTGTGAAGTCTGCCTGCGGTATCAGCAATAATAATATCGCTTCCCCTTGCTTTTGCGGAGGAAATGGCATCAAAAACGACTGCCGCAGGGTCGGAACCTTCATTCTGCTTGATGATATCCGCACCCGAACGCTCCGCCCAAATTTGAAGTTGGTCGATTGCAGCGGCACGGAATGTATCGGCAGCAGCAAGCGTTACTTTTTTGCCCTGACGTGTAAAGCTGGCAGCAAGCTTTCCTATCGTGGTGGTCTTGCCTACGCCGTTAACGCCGATCACCAGTATGACAGACGGCTTGGTGCTGATATTCAGCTCCTGACCGCCCTTCAGCATTTCCGTAATTACCTCGGAAAGCAGTCGGTGAATTTCCATCGGGTCTGTAATACCTTCTTTTTTAACTCTGTCACGAAGCTCATCACAAATTTTCTCCGCTGTATGAATTCCCACATCGCCCATCACCAGAAGTTCTTCGAGTTCTTCAAACAGGTCGTCGTCTATCTTTGTAAATGATTTCAGCATTTCATCGATTCGTCCGATGATCGCGTCACGGGTCTTTCTCAGACCCTCTTTAATCTTTGAAAAAAATCCCATAATTTCCTCCGAAATAAAAAATAATGAATGATCGATTTATTACGCTTTGATACCAAGTTTCTGTTCGACCTCGCTAGCACGAAGCTCCAAAAGCTTTGAGATCCCTCTGTCCTGCATTGTCACACCGTATAAAACATCGGCTTCCTCCATTGTGCCGCGTCTGTGCGTGATACAGATAAACTGTGTTTTGTCGTTCATTCTTCTGAGGTAAGCCGCGAAACGATAAACATTAACATCATCAAGCGCCGCTTCTATCTCGTCCATTACACAGAACGGTGCAGGGCTTACTTTCATTATAGCAAAATACAGAGCAATTGCAACAAGCGCTTTTTCGCCGCCCGACAACAACTCAATGTGCGAAACGATCTTTCCGGGCGGTTCCACGGAAATTTCAATTCCCGTTGTTAAAACATTATCGGGGTCTGTCAGCGATAATGACGCCTTGCCGCCGCCGAACAGTTCCACAAATGTTGATGAAAAATGCTGATTGATCAAATTAAATCTTTCGATAAATATATCACGCATTTGCTTTGTCAGCTCACCGATCAAATGTGTCAGTTCGGATTTCGATTTCTCAACATCGCCTATCTGAATTTTAAGAAATTCATAACGTTCGCTGACTTCTTTGTACTCCTCGATCGCCGAAACATTGACTGTACCGAGAGCACGTATCTTTTGTTTCAGTTCGGTCAGTCTGCGCTGTGCCTTGCCCGAATCCTCAATTTCGACGGCGGTTTGTTCGGCTTCGCGCTTTGTCAGTTCATATTCCTCCCACAGCTTGCTGATAATTTCGTCATACTGCTTCTGGAGGTTCACACGGCGTTCTTCCAGTCGTGCCAGCTCACCGCCCACATTCTCACGCTCGGCGGTTTTATCTCTTTCGCTCCGGCGAAGCTCCGCCGCACGTTTTTCCAACGACATTCTGTCACCGTTCAGTTTTTCGATAGAAGAACGTGCGTTTTCGGTTTTTTCGGAAAGCGTTTCGATTTCCTTTTCAAGCTGTTCTGTCTGTTGCTGTATCTGTTCGTTTTTGGCAAGCAGGTCTTCGATTTCTTTTTTGTTCTGCCGAATTCTTTCATCGGAAGAATGAAAACGGATATTGGCATTTTCAATATCGCTTTTTGCTGCGGCAATATCCTTTTCTGTTGTGAGTGTTTTTATTCTGATTTCCTGAAGCTTCTCCGTAATGCTTTCACGTCTTTTCATAAAGTCATTCCGAGAACCTGCCAAATGCTGCGCAATATCCTCATTCTCTTTGATTTTTTGTGTATATTCGTCGATCTCCGCACGTGCCGCCGACATTGCCGCCGTCAGCTCCTGTAGCTTTGTCACCGCATTACTGCGTTCCTTTTCGACATTCTCAAAGGCTTTTTTGGTATTGTCAAGCTCGGTAGTGCGGCTTTTCATCTCGGCTTCAATTTTGATTTTGTCCTCATTCATTACCGCCAGTTTCTCTTTCAAAGCATTCAGCTTTTCTTCCATTTCGGAACGTTCGCCGGACGCTGTTTGAAAACTGCTTCTTACCGCTTCTGCCTTATCGGAAATGTTCTGCGCTTCGGCTCTGATTTTTTCAATTTCTGAAGCACGTCCGAGCAAGCCCGTATTTTTCGACAGCGAACCGCCTGTCAGCGAACCGCCTGCATTGACCACCTGACCGTCAAGCGTTACTACCTTGAAACGGTAGGAATATTTTTTGGCAATGTCCGTTGCCGAATCAATATTTTCCGCAATAACAATCCGTCCCAAAAGATTGGACAAGACCCCGTGATAACAATCATCACACGAACAAAGCTGTGACGCTATGCCGATAAATCCCCTGCACTGTCCCAGACCGCTTTCGTTCAGGTCGCGCCCTTTCATTGTTGCCATCGGCAGAAATGTTGCACGTCCGCCGTCGTGCTGTTTGAGGTAGGCAATCGCACGTTTGGCATCTGTGTCGTTTTCGGTAACGATATTCTGCATTGCCGCCCCAAGCGCAATTTCTATCGCTGTGCTGTATTCGGACGGTGTTTTGATCACTCTTGACACAGGACCGTGAATCCCTTTCAAAGTTCCCTTTTTGGCTTCGCGCATAATGATTTTAACGCTTCTTGTAAAGCCCTCCAGATTCCTTTCCAGTTCCTCCAGCATTTTCGCCTTTCTGAAAAGCTGTTCACTGTCAAGACGAAGTTTATCGGCATTATTTTTCAGACTGTCACATTCATTGATTTTTTGATTCAGCGTCAGTTGCAGTCTGCTGATCTCTGTACCGACCTCCGCAGCGGTTTCGATACAGTCGTCACGCATTTTACGGTAGTCAGTTATAATATTTTGAAGCGTTTCGATTTGCGAAGAATGAGCCTTCACGGTATTTTCCACAACGTCCATTCTCCCCGTCAGCTCATCAATGGACGAAGAAGAAGTCATATAGCGAATTTTCGCATCGGACGCTTTCTCGGTCAAATCACTCAAAACAGCATTGATCTCATCCAGTTTTTCCGCAGAAAGACTTTCATCGGATTTCAAAGAACCCAACTCAGCGGTATATTTTTCAAGCTCCCTGCGCTGTTCTTCCAGCTCAACAGTACTTTTTTCAATGAAACTTTCCTTCTCGGCAACTTCCTTATGAATCTCTTTTTCGGATTCCTGCATTAAATCAATGTCCAAATGAATTCGCTCAACCGTTTGTTTGTTATGAAGAATATCATTGCGCAACACCGAAATTTCGGATCTCTTTTCGGCGCTTTGTTCCTCAAATGCCGATATTTCACGTCTGATTCCATCAACACGCGAAGTAAAACCACTTTGTTCGGAAAATATCCTTTCGCTTTCCTCCTGAATTTTTCGGAGAGCGGTTTCCGCATCATCGTACTGATTTTTGGCAACGGCGATTTTGTCGTCCTGTTCACGAATGACCAAAGAGGATTTTTCCAGTGTTTTCAGCCATAGTGCAATTTCCAGTCCGCGCTTTTCCTCCGCATATTCCAGATAAGCTTTTGCTTTTTCCGACTGGATCCGCAAAGGCTCCACTCTGCCCTCCAGTTCGCTCATAATATCGCGAAGTCTGACCAGATTTTCTTCTGTTTTGTCAAGCCGTCTTTCGGCGTCCGCTTTTTTGTATCGAAAGCGTGATATGCCTGCTGCTTCTTCAAAAATTTCACGTCTGTCCTCGCCCTTTGTGGAAACGATGGAATCGATTTTGCCCTGACCGATCATCGAATAACCGTCACGTCCAAGACCCGTATCCATAAACAATTCGTGTATATCCTGTAACCTGACACCTGCATTGTTGATCAGATATTCACTGTTGCCCGAACGGTAAAACCGCCGTGTAATCGCCACCTCATCACCATCATACTGCAATGTTCTGTCGGAATTGTCAATCGACAGCGTTACCTGTGCATAACCCGTCTTTTTACGCTGCTGCGTTCCGTTAAAAATCACATCCTCCATTTTTGAACATCTCAAAGACTTTGCCGACTGCTCACCAAGTACCCACCTGATCGCGTCGCTGATATTGCTTTTGCCGCTTCCGTTCGGTCCCACTACCGCCGTGATTCCGTTCGTAAAATCCAATTTTGTTTTATCGGGAAACGTTTTAAATCCCTGTACTTCAAGAGCCTTTAACTTCACTTTCTCACCAACTGTCATTTTATTAATTAAGTGACAAGCCGAATTTTTTCCGTCTGCATTATCACTCTCTGTCCCCCCGCAGGGTAATTATGAATTATGAATTATGAATTATAAATTGATTCCGTACTGTCTTGCTTTGACTTCATATTTTGAGAGAGCGGTGTCCTGACGAACAACGGCGATGATTCCAAGCGCCTTCAGACGTTCAAGATTCCGACGCTTTTGTCCGATAAAGCGCGACACCGAACGCGGATTGACATAGAATTCCGCCGTTCCGTTTTGAATGTTGCTGTGCCGAATTTCGTCAAGTGTTTTTTGGTAAATGATCTCGCTTTCGCAAAGCTCACGAAAGGCAGGATGATACGCGCCTGCCGCCATATTTTCGTGCAGACTGCCGCTGTCGTGAAGCCCCAGACGAATGACCTTGATGTGCTTTTCCTCGAAAAAGCACAAAAGTTCCGCACACAAAGCCACCGCGTTTTCCAACTTCTGCGGCAGGTAATCGCCGTTTTGATAAAGGTCAAACAGCTCCGTTCCGCGCATTACGACCGTCGGGTAGATCCTTACGGTATCGGGACCCAGCGCCGCAAGTCTTTCGGCTGTATATTTGTCCTTTTCATAACTGCTTTGATACAATCCCGTCATCATCTGCAATCCGAGAGAAAAACCATCATTTTTAATCAGTGCCGAAGCATTTTCCACATCTGCCGCCGAATGTCCGCGGCGGTTTGCCGCCAAAACATCATCACACATACTCTGTGCGCCAAGTTCAATGGACGTTACGCCGTAACTTTTCAGTATCTCAAGAATTTCCCTGTCAATGGCGTCAGGTCGGGTGGAAATGCGTATGCCGCCGAATTCGCCGCTTTGGACAAAAGGCGCCGCCGCCGACAACAATTCGGTCATATAGCTTCTGTCAATGGCGGTAAAGCTGCCGCCGAAGAAAGCAATTTCCGTATTTTTCGTCTGATCTCCCAGACTGTTCCTTGCCGTATCGACCGCACCGATCACGTCCTCCGGTACAGGCTGATATGCCTGTCCCGTAATTTCTTTCTGATTACAGAAACTGCACTGATGAGGACAGCCGTTATGCGGTACAAAGATCGCTATATTTGAATGTTTCAATATCCCATCAACTCCAAAGCTTCTCTGGCGGCCTGCTGTTCTGCTTCTTTCTTGCTTCTGCCGCCGCCCTTGCCGATAACGTTATTATTGAGGTGTACTTCCACAAAAAAGTGTTTGTCGTGGTCGGGTCCCTCTTCTCCCGTCAGAACATAGGAAAGATGTTCCTCGGGATTTTTTTGTATGATTTCCTGGAGAGTTGTCTTATAGTCCTTAAATGCCCTTGGTTTTGGATTTTTGATTTCAGGCTCTACGAACGATAAGATAAATCTCCCTGCTTCCTCTATTCCTGCATCAAGATAGATTGACGCAATGATCGCTTCAAACGCATCTGCAAGAATGGAAGGTCTTTCGTGCCCCTTGAGATTTCTTTCCCCCTTGCTCAGTTTCAGATAACTGCCGATCCCGAGTGCTTTTGAAAAACGACAAAGGCTCTTTTCGCAGACCAACGATGCACGAAGCTTGGAAAGTTCTCCTTCCGGCAGCTGCGGACAATTGCGGTAAATATAATCGGATACCACAATACTTAATACTGCATCTCCGAGAAATTCCAAGCGTTCGTTGCTTTTTGCTCCGTGACGCGATTCATTCGCATAGGAAGAATGGGTCAGTGCGTTTTCCAGATAGGCAATATTTTTATATTTGTAGCCGATTCTTTTTTCAAGCTCTTTCATTCCTGCTCCCCCTCCTTTTTCTTATTTTTCATTACCACAATATTTTCTTCTATTTTTCCGATCACATCGGTATTGGTAAAATCGATAACGGATTTCACCGCCGTTACAATTGCATCTGCCTTGGCACTTCCGTGCGTTTTCAGAACAGGCTTTGACACGCCGATCACGGGCGCCGCGCCGTACTGATTATAGTCAAAGTATTCTTTCAGCTCATACAGTTCTTTCTTGATCAGACCTGCGGCAATTTTGGTTCTGGTATTTTTAAAGAAAACCTCTTTGATTTTCTTAAAAAGTTCCATTGCGACACCCTCGTACATTTTCACAATAATATTGCCCGTAAAGCCGTCCGCCACGATCACATCGGCGGCACCTGCCGGAATATCACGTGCTTCCATATTGCCGATAAAATTCAACTGTGTTTCCTTCAAAAGCTTAAATGCTTCGTGCTGAAGCTCGCCGCCCTTATGATCCTCGGTACCGACATTCGCCAACGCTACACGGGGATTCGGAATATGCTGAACATTTTCCATATAGATGGAACCCATTATCCCGAACTGCCGGAGCATTTCGGGGCGAACCTCCACATTGGCGCCGCTGTCTATCAAAAGCACGGGACCTTTTGAGGTGGGCATTACAGGCGAAAACGCAGGACGCTTGATGCCCTTGATACGCTTGACAATAAGCGTTGCTCCCGTGATCAATGCGCCGCTGTTTCCTGCCGACAAAAAAGCATCTCCCTCACCTTTTGCCAACAGACGAAGCCCCTCTGCCATAGAGGAATTTTTTTTCGATTTCATAATTTCGCCTGCTTCGTCCTCCATTGTTATCACATCGGGCGCGTCATATATTTGGAACGGCGAAATATCAACAGCGTTTTCTTCGGCACATTTTTTGATTTTTTCGGTATTGCCGACCAGTGCAATGTCAAGATTATCATACCTTTCAGCACACAATGCACAACCCTTTAATATTTCAAGCGGTGCATTATCTCCGCCGAATGCATCTATCAAAACCTTCATATCAAAATTCCTTTCCTGTGATTATCTGTCAAGTGCATTGATAAGTCTGTCAAGTTCCTCCAATGCCCTGCCGGAATAAGCGGCAGCACGCTCTCCTTTGTCACGGATATGATTGTCAAGCGGCGGCAGAATTCCCATATTGGCACCCATCGGCTGAAAATCCGATACCGTTTCATCACTGATATACCGTGCAAGAGAGCCTGTCATTGTCACCCTTGGAAGTGTTACAGTATCCTGACTGCGGTACCGCCTGACTGCATTGATTCCTGCCATCATTCCCGATGAAGCAGATTCCATATAGCCCTCCACGCCTGTCATCTGACCGGCAAAAAAGAGATTTCCATTGGCTTTCAGCGAATAATCCGAACAAAGCACTCTCGGAGAATCGAGAAATGTATTTCTGTGCATTACGCCGTACCTGACAAACTCCGCATTTCTCAGTGCCGGTATCATCCCAAAAACACGCTTTTGTTCGGGAAATTTTAGATTTGTCTGAAAACCGACAAGATTATACATTGTTTTATCCGCATTTTCGGTTCTGAGCTGCAAAACCGCCCACGGTCTGTGTCCCGTGTTTGGGTCACGCAGTCCAACGGGCTTCATCGGTCCGAAACGGAGTGTCTGTATTCCTCTCTGTGCCAGAATTTCAACAGGCATACAGCCTTCATATACTTTTGGATTCTGCACATCAACATCGTGTCTTTCCGCTCTTTCGGCATTCACTAACTGTTCGTGAAACGCCTCATACTGTTCTTTGTTCATCGGGCAGTTGATATAGGCGTCATCGCCTCCTTTATCATAGCGCGAAGCGGTAAACGCATATGTCATATCAATGCTTTCCGCTGTCACGATGGGCGCCGCCGCATCAAAAAAATGCAGGGAACCACCGCAAAGAGAAATAATTTTTTCCGCCAATGCGTCACTTGTCAAAGGACCTGTTGCGATCACTGTAATCGCGTCTGTTGGAATCTCCGTTACTTCACCTTCGATCACTGTGATCAGCGGATCGTTTTTGATCTCGCTCGTTACCATTGACGAAAACTGCTCTCTGTCAACCGCCAGCGCACCACCTGCCGGAACGGCACATTTGTCGGCACACTTCATCAGAAGCGAACCGATTCTTCGCATTTCCTCTTTCAGAAGTCCTGCGGCGGATTCGATTCTTGCTGCTTTTAAGGAATTGGAGCATATCAGCTCACAGAAATTTTCGCTTTTATGGGCAAGCGTCATCTTCTTCGGCTTCATCTCATAAAGCCGTACCGCAACTCCCCTTTTTGCTATCTGATAAGCCGCTTCACAGCCTGCAAGACCTGCACCCAATACGTTGATATACATTTACCCACCGCCCAAAAATAAATATTCACTATATTTTAACACATATTTCCTATGATAGCAATAAAAAATATTCGCAAAAACACCCTCTGTTCACCAATCGACAAAATAAAAAACAGAGATTCAGATACATTTCCGAAAAAAATGATTTCGGAGGAATATGAAAAAAATCGGGAGTCTGTCACTCCCGATTTTTTTCAGTATTTTGTCAAGTATTTTCTTCGGTTTTTTCCTCGTCCTCCGGCTTTGCCACGCTAACAGGAACGGAAATCACTTCTGCGTCCTCGGTTTCGTCATCGACAGAATAGCCGCAGCCCTCCGCATTGCAGAAAAGCTTTGACTGCTTTCCTTTTTTCTTAAACAGAATTTCTCCGCACTGGGGACATTTCTGCTCTGTCGGCTCATACCAAGAAATAAAGTGACAATTCGGATAATTGGAACATCCGTAGAAAAATCTTCCGCGCTTTGTTTTTCTTACGATCACATCGCCGCCGCACTTCGGACAGGTAACGTCTTTCAGTTGGTTGACGATCTTAACGATATTTTTACAGTCCGGATAACCGGAGCAGGCAATAAACTTTCCGAAACGTCCGTATTTTACTACCATCGGCTTGCCGCACTTATCGCATACAAGGTCGGTTTTATCCTCCTCTAGCTCGATTTTGACACCCTCCATCTCCTTTTTCGCCTGTTTGAGGGTCTCGCTGAAATCTCCGTAAAAATCATCAAGAAGCTTCACCCACGGATACTGACCTTCTTCTACAGTGTCGAGCTGTGTTTCCATTTCCGCCGTAAACTTCACGTTGACAATATTCGGAAAACGCTCCTCCATCAGCTTTGTCGTTACCTCGCCCAGTTCGGTGGGAAACAGCGTTTTGCTCTCACGCTTGACATAACCTCTGGATGTAATCGTTGAAATCGTTGCGGCATAGGTTGATGGTCTGCCAATACCGTATTCTTCCAATGCTTTGATGAGAGAGGCTTCCGTATATCTTGCAGGCGGCTGTGTAAAGTGCTGATTGGGAACCATTTCTTTTACACGAAGAACCGTACCCTTTTCCAGCGGCGGCAGCTCGGATTCCTTTTCCTCATCATTGGTGTCCTTGCTTTCCACATAAAGAATGGTATAGCCGTCAAAATCCACACGATAGCCCGATGCCTTAAAAATATAGTCGTTCACAGCGATTTCTGCCTGAGTGGTTTTTTGGATACATTCCGCCATCTGACAAGCAAGGAACCGTTCCCAGATCAGCTTATAAAGCTTGTATTGGTCATTGGTAAGGCTGTCCTTAATGCTTGACGGTTCAAGGTCAACAGATGTCGGTCTGATTGCCTCGTGTCCGTCCTGTGCATTCGACCTTGACTTAAAATGGCGATGACCCGTTGACGGAAGATAATTGTCGCCCCATTTATTTCTGATAAAATTTTCTGCGGCATTCAGTGCGTCCTCGGATAATCTTAATGAGTCGGTTCTCATATACGTGATCAAACCAACCGCACCCATATCTTTGATTTCCACACCTTCATACAGTTCCTGGGCTACTTTCATTGTACGCTTAGACTGAAAGCCGAGTTTTCTGGAAGCTTCCTGCTGCAATGTCGAAGTAATGAACGGCGGCGCAGGCTGGCGCTTTCTTGTACCGTGCCGAACCTTTTCAACCGTCGGTACCGCGTCTTTCATATCGTCAAGAATCTGCTGTGCCTGCTCACCTGTCGATATTTTGATCTTGCCGTTCCTGTCGCCGTAAAATGCGGCGGCAAATGCCTTTCTGCTGCCCTTTGGAATGAATTTCGCGTCAATACTCCAGTATTCTTCGGGCTTGAACGCTCTTATCTTCTTTTCCCGGTCAACAATAATTCTGACAGCAACGGACTGTACACGTCCTGCGGAAAGTCCCTTGCGGATTTTTTTGGAAAGGAACGGACTGAGCTTGTAACCAACCAAACGGTCAAGAATTCTTCTTGCTTGCTGTGCGTTCACAAGGTCAATATCGATCTTTCGCGGTGCGTTCATCCCGTTTTGGACACCCGTTTTGGTAATTTCGTTAAATGTAACGCGGTTGGTATCTTCAAGGTCAAGGTCAAGCAAATAGGCAAGATGCCACGAGATCGCCTCCCCCTCACGGTCGGGGTCGGTCGCAAGATAAACATACTCGCTTTTTTCGGCAAGCTTTACCAGTTCATCCGCCAGTTTTTCCTTTCCCTTGATAATTTCATATTTCGGTGTAAATTTTTTCTTTATATCAACACTCAATCTGTTGGGATTGAGGTCACGTATATGTCCCATCGACGCAACGACCTCATAACCCGAACCGAGATATTTCTTGATGGTCTTTGCCTTTGCCGGTGACTCAACGATAACAAGCTTTGACATATTCTTCCCCCTAAAGAATTATTTTGTCATAATTCCGATTTTGTTCTGTAAACAGATTGATAATACCCTATTCATCAAATTATGTCAACCGTTCTTTAATAATTTTTTCTTTTTCAAAACATTCCGTTTTGCAAAAATTCGGAGCCGTCAAGTCTTTGAATGGCTGCCGATCACATATCTTCTGCCCGAAAGCGAAGAAATATAGCCGGACATTTCCAGCTCTGTCAGCGTCATCAGCAGTTCTCCGACATCAAGTCCTGTTTTCGCTTTGATCTCGTCAACGTGAACGGGTATGTCCGAGATTGTATCATACACCGCAGCGGCATTTCCTGTCAACTGCTCTCCGGCAATTTTTTTCAAATTCTCCTGATTATTCTTATTTTCAGGGGGTTTTTTGTATGTATTTTTTTTGCTTTCGGATTCCTTTTGGGGTTCGGAAATTCTTTTCGGCTCGGAATAATAGGAATTCAGTATTTCGTATTGAAACGTATGGACCTTAACATTTTTGGCTTTTTTCGGTCTGCTTTTCTTTGTCACTTGTTCGGACTCACCAAAATAATGTTCCAGAAGCATTTCCACCTTGCTTTTCATCTGTTCACTTGTTTCATCGGGACGGTATTGGCGTATAATATCGCGAAAATCAGCCGCAGGTTTTGCCCCCTCTCGAATCAGACGTTCAGCGCCCTGCGAACCAAAACCGTCCGCACTTCCCGAAACCGCAAAAACGGTTCTCTTCTGCTCCCCGGCATATTTCGCCGTAATCAGCGAACCGCTTTTTTCGCCTGCTTCTACCACCAGCGTACAGTGTGACATTCCCGAAATAATACGGTTGCGCTTTGGGAACGTATATTTTGACGGTGAATAATACGGCGGATATTCCGATACGATGGCACCGTATCGGGTAATTTGCCGACGGACATTGGCGCTGCTTTTCGGATAGTTGTAATTAATACCGCAGCCTATCACACATACGGTTTTTCCGCCTGCCTGAAGCGCTCCTTTATGCGCCTGAATATCAATGCCGTCCGCACCTCCGCTGACAACGACAACATTGTTTCTGGCAAGCTCATAGCCGAATTCAAAAGCTTTTTTGCGTCCCTGCGAGGTTGCCGACCTTGTGCCGACGACCGCGGTACGGAGCATATTTTCATCCGGCAGTTTTCCGCTGACATAAAGCACGACAGGCGGCGCGGCAATTTCTTTCAGCATTTTCGGATAGCTGTCATCGGTATAGGCAAAAATATCATACCCAAAATTTTTACAGTCATTATAGACTTTCTTTGCTTTATCGAGATTTTTATTCTTCAGCTTGTCAAGCTCTTTTTCGCTGAATATTCCGCTCAGTCTTAATTCACTTTCATCCGAAAGATAGATCTGCATTGCGCTGTCAAAGCTTTCAAAAACGCTTTTGACTTTTTTGTTTTCAATGCCAAGGCAGTCTTTCAGCCAAAGCCAAAATAATATTTCTTTATCCACCATATCTCCCACCGATTTTCTTCGGACTCATTGTTCCGTGTTACTTCCTTCAAAATCCATCCTCAGCAATTCTGACAGTACAGCAGAATTGCGGCGGCAGCGGCGGCATTCAGAGATTCCGCCCTGCCGTTCATAGGGATTTTCACACGCTTGCGGCAAGCGCGAATCGTTTCCTCTCTCAGCCCGTTGCCCTCGTTGCCTATCAGTATCACACTGCCGCCCGAAAAGTCAATATTGCCGATATTTTCCGCTTCGTGCGGTGTTGACGCATAAGTGAAAAAACCGCTTTCGGTCAGCTTTGCTATATATTCCGTAAAATTATCAACGATCATAACGGGCACCCTAAAAATGGCACCCATACTTCCTCTGACAACCTTTGGGGAATAAATATCGCAGCAGTCACGGGAAAGAAGAATCCCATCCGTGCCGAGCGCTTCCGCAGTACGAAGAATTGTACCCATATTTGACGGGTCCTGAATCTTTTCCAACGCGGTATAGTTTCCCTTTTTATCTATTTTATATGATATTTGCTGTTTGTCAAGTGTTTTAAAAATACACATAAATCCCTGCGGCGCCGTCGTATCGGAAATTTTCTTAAAAAGCGCTTCACTCAGCTCATAGGTTTTTTCGGCAGACCGATAAACGGCTTCAAAATCGGCGCTGTATTTTTCGGCAGCCTTTGCGGTATATAAAAACGCTTCGACAACCGCTCCCGAAGCTGCTCCGTCGGCACAGAGCCGTACTCCCTCCGCCGCAAAACAACCGCTTTCACGGCGGTATTTCGCACTGGAAACAAGCTTTGTTATATGCTTGATGATCTCATTGTCCTTACTTGTAATCATTGTTGTTTTCCTTTACCGTTTTTTCAGAAATTCCGCGCATTTGTCGCTGATCAAAAGCGCCGTCTGCGAAATCGTCATATTGTTTTCTTCCACGATCACATCGGCATACTTCTCATAAAGGGGAACTCTTTCCTCGTACAGATCCTGTAAGGACTGATTCTCCTTGATGGAAACCCCTCTTTGCTCCAGATTACCCAAACGCTGTTCTATTTCCTCATACGGCAGCTTGATATAAACAACGACACCGATTTTTTTCAAATGCTCCATTGCCTCTTTGCCGTACACCACACTGCCGCCTGTTGCGATCACCGATTTTTCTACATCTATATAAGCATTCACACGGTTCTCGATTCGATTAAAACCGTCCAAACCCTCCTGCTCGATAATTTCGCTCAAAAGACGGTTTTCGCTTTCCTGTATCAGCAAATCTGAATCCACGAAACGATAGCCGAGCATTTTCGCCAATACAATACCAACTGTGCTTTTGCCGCAGCCGGGCATTCCTATCAATACAATATTTTTCACTTTTTCATTCCTCCTGTGTCTTGATACCATCCAGTCATAAAATAAACGATTGCTGCGAATATATTGATTGAAAATAATTTTTTTGCTGACGGCTTCATTTCTGAAACCGGGTTCTTTTCCCTTTTCCGTTCTGTATTCCTTATAGGCATAAGCCAATGTGACAAAATACTGTTCCCGATAAAATGTTTTCAGATTTTTTTCTGCCTCCGAAAAAGAACCTGCCATATTGTCTTTTAAAAAATAACGGTACTTATTGACTTCCTCCATACTGAAATCGGACTTGACCGCATATTCAATGATTTCATAATCGGTATGAGGCTCCTGACTGTCGGTTTCCTCTGTCTGTACCGCTTTTTTGACATCATAATATAAAATCTGAAATTCCTTTTCACTCTTGCCGCGATAACAATTAATGCGGACATAAAGCGACATTTTTCCGTCCTTATCCCGACACTCATATAATTTCGGACACGGAAAAAACGACATCTGATTCTTTTTATTTTGATAGTCAAGCTTGTAAAGCCGCTCCAACTCCACTTCCTTCGGCAGACTTTTATACACAAACTTCACAAAGTCGAGATAATCATTTTTGTTTTCTTCCATTCAATCACCTTTCCAATTCGTTAATTTTTTCTGTCCATTGTTTCAAATCCAAATGTTCATACACAAACTTCACAAAATCAAGGCAGTCTTATTGACCTCTCCTTATATAAGGAAAGCACCCAAGCCGAAGCCTGAGTGCCTTTGTTGCAAAATTAAAGAGCAGCCTTTGCCTTTTCAACGAGAGCCGTGAAAGCTTCGGGATCTGAAATTGCAATTTCGGAAAGCATCTTTCTGTTCAGTGTGATACCTGCCTTTTTAAGACCGTTGATAAATGTGGAATAGTTTGTGCCGTTAGCCTTGCAGCCTGCGGAAATACGGGTGATCCAGAGTCTTCTGAAATCTCTCTTCTTCTGCTTACGACCGATATAAGCATAGTTGCCGCTTTTCATTACGGCTTCCTTTGCCATCTTAAAGTGCTTGCTCTTAGCACCCCAGTAACCCTTTGCGAGCTTTAAAACCTTTTTTCTTCTTTTGCGTGTTGCCAACGCACCCTTTACACGTGCCATTTTATATACCTCCGATAATGGTTATAATTTCAGTCAAACAAAACCTCTGCGATTATTTGTAGGGAATGAGTTTCTTTACTGCTGCAACGTTTGTCTTGTCAGCAACCGTTGTCTTTCTCAGACCTCTTTTACGCTTTGTTGTTTTCTTGTTGAGGATATGTGATTTATTTGCGTGTGCACGAATAACCTTTCCGTTCTTTGAGAGCTTAAAACGCTTTTTAGCGCCGCTGTGTGTCTTAATCTTAGGCATAATTAAGAACCTCCTTGATATTATAGTTATTTGTTTGGTTTCGGTGCAAGGAACATAAGCATACTGCGTCCCTCAAGTTTTGCAGGCTTTTCGATCACGGCGAATTCCTGACACGAATCAGCAAACCTTTTCATTATTTCGGTACCGAGTTCCGGGTGTCCCATCTCACGGCCTCTGAAGCGGATAGAAACCTTTACCTTATCTCCCGAAGCAATAAATTTCTGCGTATGCTTAAGCTTTGTGTTAAAATCGTGTGTATCGATATTCAGAGAAAGTCTGATCTCCTTAATATCAACAACGTGCTGATTTTTACGCGCTTCCTTTTCCCTTTTCGCCTGCTCGAAGCGAAACTTGCCGTAGTCCATAATTTTACATACGGGCGGTTTTGCCTGCGGAGCGATCTTAACGAGGTCAAGGTTTTTTGCGGCTGCCCTGTCAAGAGCCTGTGAAGCGGACAT
>CADCRH010000146.1 GCA_902803805.1 uncultured Ruminococcus sp. | reverse complement strand
TTAATACAGTTTTTTATATCTTCTTGGGTACAGCTGTCAGAAATACCTGAACCGAGCCAGTAAACATATTTTTCTGAGTTATATTTTTTTATGCTCTAAATCGCTTAAAGTTCAGAAAAGATATGTTCTATGGATTCATTTGACCGCACAGATCACCGATATAATGATAGAATATCAAAGCTGTTTATGTTAAGGGGTATTTTCAAGTTTGTCAATATTATGCTTGTGAAAACTATGTTATTTATGAATTTCCCTTTGCCTTTTGGATTCGGATTTCCTTTGCCGCAGCAACAAGATTTTCAAGACTCGGTATGGTTTCTTCATTACCCCTTGTTTTCAGTCCGCAGTCGGGATTGACCCAAAGCTTTTCAGCAGGGATACGGTCAAGCATTTTGACGAGAGCAGCTTTGATTTCTTCCTTTGCCGGAATTCTCGGAGAATGAATATCATACACACCTGGACCAACCTCTGTGCGGAAGTTTTTCGCCTTGAGGACATCAAGAATGGTAAGATCGGAACGGCTTGCCTCAAAGGTGATAACATCGGCATCCATATTGTCGATATCCTCAATAATATCTGCAAATTCACTGTAGCACATATGGGTATGTATCTGTGTTTCGGGCTTGACACCGCTGTGAACAAGACGGAAAGCAGGAATCGCCCAGTCAAGATATTCGCCGTTCCAGTCGCTTCTGCGGAGGGGCAGTTTTTCTCTGAGAGCTGCTTCGTCGATCTGAATGATATTGATACCGTTAGCTTCAAGGTCAAGCACTTCCTCACGAATTGCCAAAGCAATCTGATAAGCACTTTCTTTCAAAGAGATATCCTCTCTCGGAAAAGACCAGTTCAGAATGGTAACAGGTCCTGTCAGCATACCTTTCACAGGCTTGTCAGTCAGGTTTTGTGCATAGGATGACCATTTTACTGTCATAGGTTTAGCACGGGAAATATCACCCCATACAACAGGCGGCTTGACACATCTTGTACCATAGGATTGTACCCATGCTTTTTCTGTGAAGAGATAACCGTCAAGGCATTCACCGAAATATTCTACCATATCATTTCTTTCAAATTCGCCGTGTACAAGCACGTCAATACCGATCTGCTCCTGCAATCTGATACAGCCTTCGATTTTTTCCTTCAGGAAGTTTTCATAATCCGTTTCGGAAACCTCACTCTTTCTGAATCCGGCTCTTGTTTTACGAATCTCTGTCGTCTGAGGGAATGAGCCGATGGTTGTTGTGGGGAATAAAGGCAGCTTGAATCTTTCCTTTTGAATCTTCTCACGCTCGGAAAATTCGGGAAGTCTTGTAAAGTCTTTCTCGGACAAAGCATTGACTTTTTCTCTTATCGCTGTATTTTCGCCGCTTCTCGGCTGAGCGAAAAGTTCTGCATTTGCTTTATACTCAGAAGTTTCAAGCGGATTTTCGGATTCAAGTATTTCCTTAATTTCTGCAAGTTCGGTCAGCTTTTCACTTGCATAGGCAAAGTGCTTTTTATAGGTATCGGAAAGTTTTGTTTCGTTTTTCAGTGTATACGGCACATGAAGCAGGGAACAGGAAGTACCGACAACAAAATCAACATTTTGATTTTTTAATTCGTCCAAAATCTTCAAAGTGTTGGCATAGTTGTTTTTCCAGATATTCTTGCCGTTGACAACACCTGCAAATAAGATTTTATCCTCAGGAAAACCGTTTGTTTTCACAAGTTCCAGTGTCTTTCTGCCTTCGATAAAATCCAGACCGATTCCGTCAAAATCAAGTGCGGTGACTTCATTGTAGCAATCTCTGATGTCCCCAAAATAGGTTTGCAGAAGGATCTTAACACCGTTTTTCTTAGCAAGGATTTTGTTATACAGTTCTTTAAAGAAAGCGATATCGTTGTCGGTCAGATCTCTGACAAGATAAGGCTCGTCAAACTGAATCCACTCCACACCGAACTCTGACAGCTTGTTGATAATATCAATATATGTATTTGCAGTCGCTTCTGCAAAATCTTCTTTGGATTTTGTTCCCGTAAATCTTGCCAGTGCAAGGAAGGTGAACGGACCGATGATAACAGGTTTTGTTTTTACACCGTTTTCCAAAGCCTCTGAGAAAAGTGCAAAAGGCTGATTGCCCGACAATTTGATTTCCGTATTGTCATCAATTTCGGGAACCATATAGTGGTAGTTGGTATTGAACCACTTTTTCATAGCAAGGGCTTTGACATCACCCTTTTCGCCCTGATAACCTCTTGCTGCTGCAAAATATTCATCCAGTACAGATAAACCCAACTCTTTGTATCTGGCAGGAACAACATTTAGAAGAAACGCTGTATCGAGCATACTGTCATAAAAAGAGAAGTCGTTGGACGGGATAAAATCAAGACCGCTTTCCTGCTGTTCTTTTAGATTCTGCAATCTCAATTCCTTAGCAGTGCTTTGCAGTTCGGTTTCATCAATTTCTCCTCTAAAATATTTTTCACTTGCAAATTTCAGCTCACGGAGCGAGCCGATTCTCGGATAACCGATGATAGATGTTTTCATCATTGATCTTTCCTTTCTGTTTTCAATTACAAATATAACTATAAACCTATCAGTTAGATATGTAAAATACGAAAAATATTCGGTTATCCATAGATTTATTCTATGCTTTATGCTATTATAGTTATATAATCTATTTGAGGGAGAAATATTATGACTTTAAAACAGCTTGAATATGTTGTAAAAGCAGCAGAGAAAAATTCGATCACCGAGGCGGCAAAGGAGCTTTTTCTTGCACAGCCGAGTCTTACGTCTTCTATTCATGAGCTTGAAGAGGAAATGGGGATCACAATTTTTTACCGTTCCAAAAGTGGTATCGAGCCAACAAAGGACGGCGATGAATTTCTCGGTTATGCCCGTCAGGTATTGGAACAGACAAATCTGATCAGCGAGCGTTACACAGGAAAAACATTTGGTAAACAAAGATTCTGTATTTCTTCACAACATTATTCCTTTGTGATAGAAGCATTTGTTGAGCTGCTAAAAAGCTACAACGGAGAAAAATACGAATTTCATATGCGGGAAACACAAACCTATGAAATTATAGAAGATGTAGCACATCTGCGAAGTGAAATAGGCGTTTTGTATCTGAATAAATTTAATGAAACCATCATCAAAAAGACGATCAAAGATAATGGTCTTGTTTTTCACAGTCTTTTTACGGCAAGCCCTCATGTATTTATCGGAAAAAATAGTCCACTTGCAGGAAAGGAAAACATTACGTTGGATGATCTGAAACCTTATCCACGTCTTTCTTACGAACAGGGAAGTCACAATTCCTTTTATTTTGCAGAGGAAATTTTAAGTACCGCTGACAGTGACAGGGATATTGTGGTATGCGACAGAGCAACGCTTTTTAATCTGTTGGTCGGTCTGAACGGTTATACGATCTGCAGTGGAGTGATCAGTGAGGAACTGAATGGTTCTAATATTATTGCGAAACAGCTTGACG
>CADCRH010000145.1 GCA_902803805.1 uncultured Ruminococcus sp. | reverse complement strand
AGTGTAAGACCGCTTTGGGTGACGTGAAGTCCTATTTCGGAGCTTGATACGGTGCCGCCGAAACGGTTTTTCAGCATTACTCCGAGAAGATATTCCATCACGGACGGCGAAAGTCCCGTTGTGTATGAGTTCAGAATAAAGAAAAGTGCGTTATCCGATAAAATCGGCACACAAAGCTCTACCAGCGAGAAAAGCTGTTCTTCCAGTTTCCAGACCTCTCCGCCCGGACCTCTGCCGTAGGACGGAGGATCCATAATGATTCCGTCGTATTTGTTGCCTCTGCGGTGTTCGCGCTGCACGAATTTTACACAGTCATCCACCAACCAGCGCACCGGCTTATCGGCAAGACCGCTCAGATGTGCATTTTCCTTTGCCCACTGTACCATTCCTTTTGACGCGTCAACGTGACAAACTGACGCACCGGCATTCAGACAAGCCAGTGTTGCCGCGCCTGTATAGGCAAACATATTCAGGACTTTCACCGGGCGGTCGGCTGTTCTGATCTTTTCCGCCGCAAAATCCCAGTTGACCGCCTGTTCGGGAAAAACACCCGTATGTTTGAATCCCATCGGCTTGATTCCGAAAGTCAGATCGTGATAGTTGATTTTCCATTGTGACGGCACTTTTTTGTAGTACTGCCACGCACCGCCGCCGCTGGAAGAACGCTGATAACGTGCGTGTGCTTTCTTCCACAACGGATTTTTTCGTTCGGTTTTCCATATAATTTGGGGGTCGGGGCGAATCAGCACAATCTCTCCCCAGCGTTCAAGACGTTCTCCGTCCGAACAGTCTATTAATTCGTAATCATTCCATTGTGCCTCTCGCATTGTTTCGTCCTCCGATTTTTGATGTAAGTGTAATATCAAGCAATTATGCAGAGCAAGATAAAATCCGCCCTGCACAATTTGTATCTCTATTATTTCTTTTCTTCCAGAATCGCACCGCGGTTGCCCGAAGTAACGAGCGACGCATATCTTGCAAGATAGCCCGTTGTAATATTCGGTTTTCTCGGTGTCCATTCCGCTTTGCGCGCAGCAAGTTCTTCATCGCTCAGGCGAACATTGATGGTATTGGCATTGATGTCGATTTCGATTATATCGCCGTCCTTGATGAGTGCGATAGGACCGCCGACTGCCGCTTCGGGAGATACGTGACCGATCGCCGCACCTCTTGTTGCACCCGAAAAACGTCCGTCTGTGATCAATGCGACTGTGCTGCCGAGTCCGCGTCCCATAATCGCAGAGGTCGGGGTCAGCATTTCACGCATACCCGGACCGCCTTTAGGGCCTTCGTAGCGGATAACAACAACATCACCGTCAACGATTTTGCCGCTGTTGATTGCCTGCATTGCTTCTTCCTCGCTGTCATATACTTTTGCAGGACCCGAATGTTTGAGCATTTCAGGTGCAACAGCACTTCTCTTGACAACGCAGGAATCGGGTGCAAGATTGCCTTTCAGAACTGCAATGCCGCCTGTCTTGCTGTACGGATTTTCAACAGGTCTGATAACTTCCGGATTCTTGTTGACAACACCGGAAATATTTTCGGCAATGGTTTTGCCGGTTGCGGTCATCAGGTCTGTTTTGAGAAGTCCCAGCTTGTTGATCTCATTCATTACGGCATAAATGCCGCCTGCTTCGTTCAGATCTTCAATATAGGTAGCGCCTGCCGGGGCAAGATGACAAAGATTGGGTGTATGTGAGCTGATCTCATTGGCAATGTCAAGGTTCAGTTCAATACCGCATTCGTGTGCGATGGCAGGCAGGTGAAGCATACTGTTGGTACTGCATCCGAGCGCCATATCCATTGTGAGGGCATTTCTGAATGCTTCCTCCGTCATTATGTCACGGGGCTTAATATCTTTTTCCAAAAGCTCCATAATCTTCATACCGGCGCGCTTCGCCAGCTGGATCCTTTCGGAATAAACTGCCGGAATGGTGCCGTTGCCACGAAGTGCCATACCGAGTACTTCCGTCAGGCAGTTCATTGAGTTTGCTGTGTACATACCCGAACACGAACCGCAGGACGGACAGGCTTTATTTTCAAATTCCAGAAGCTTTTCAGCCGTGATCTTCCCCGTATTGTAGGAACCTACTGCCTCGAACATACTGGAAAGACTGGTTTTGTGACCGTCAACACGACCTGCCAGCATCGGACCGCCGCTGACGAAAATTGTCGGAATATTGAGTCTTGCCGCAGCCATCAGCAATCCAGGAACGTTTTTATCGCAGTTCGGAACCATCACCAATGCGTCAAATGCGTGTGCCATCGCCATTGCTTCCGTTGAATCCGCGATAAGGTCACGTGTCACCAGAGAATATTTCATTCCTTGATGTCCCATTGCGATACCGTCACAAACAGCGATCGCAGGAAATACAACAGGATTGCCGCCTGCCATTGCAACGCCTGTTTTTACTGCGTTGACGATTTTGTCTATATTCATATGACCGGGAACAATTTCATTATAAGAGCTGACAATACCGATCATTGGCTTTTGAATTTCCTCATCAGTCATACCGAGAGCGTGGAGAAGTGAACGCTGAGGTGCAAAATTGGGGTCTTTTTTAAATGCATCACTTTTCATAAATCATAACCTGCCTTACAAAAATATTCATAAAATACATTTTAGTACAATAATATTATAAGTTTTTACAACTGCAATGTCAATCCCGACGAATTATAAAGACGAAAAAATTTTTGAATACTGAACCACCGCCGAAACGACCTGTTCGTATGTCATTCTTGATGTATCAAAGCACACATCATAGTTTTCCGCACTTTCCCATTCAATGCCCGTATGATATTTATAATATTCGCGGCGGTGCTTGTTGATCTGCTTAAAGGTTTTTTCGGCTTCACGCTCGGACACACGGAATTTTTTCTTGATGGTATCGATACACACTTCGTCGGGCGCATAGATAAATACTCTAAGCACCTTATGGCCGCTGTTTTTCAACAGAAAATTGGCACAGCGTCCCACAATGATACAGTCGGAGTGATCCGATATTTCGTGTATGATCTTGGACTGGTACTCAAATATATCATTGTTGGATACATACCGTCTGTTTTCGGGAGGAATAAAATCGGCAAAACCGCTTTCTTTGCGGATCTTTTCGTCCTGCTCAAAAAAACGTTGAACATTGATACCGCTTTTGTCCGAAGCCATATAGATAAGATTTCGGTCGTAATATGGAAAATCCATTTCCTTTGACAGCATTTTTCCGATGGTTCTGCCGCCGCTGCCATATGCACGGGCAATGGTAATGATGGTGTTCTGCACTCGTAATTCCTCCTTTAAAAACAGATGTTTCAAAAATGATCATTCTTTTTGATGATCGGGTTTTCTTTCTTCTATGATTTTTTCAAGCTGAAGCTTTGAAAAACGGTAACGCTTTTTACAGAAATGACAAAGTGCTTCGGCATAGCCTTTTTCATCCGCCATTGAACGAATCTCTTCATCGGGAAGTGTGATAAATGCGTTGATAACCTTTTCACGGCTGCACGTGCAGGCATAGTGTATGGGCATTTCGTCCAATACTTCTACTTCAAAGCCATCCAGTGCCTTTTCACATATTTCCGTTATCGACATCCCCTTGGCAAGCATTGTTGTCATAGGTTCCAGATTGGCAGCGTTTTTCTCGATCCTGTCAATAGTCGATTCGTCCGCACCGGGCAGCAATTGTATCAACAGTCCCCCTGCCAAAAGTACCTCGTGGTCTTGTTTGTCAAGAAGAACACCCAAGGCGCATACAGTAGGAATTTGTTCGCTGGTTGCGTAATAATTGGTAATATCTTCGGCGATCTCGCCCGAAACCAGCGGCACCATACCGATATAAGGCTCACCCGTTCCGTAATCGCGCATTACGTTAAGCACACCTGTTCTGCCTACTGCTTTTGCGACATTCAATTTTCCGTTAGCGTAATATTCCGTAGGACAATCGGGATTCTGAACATATCCTCTGACATTTCCCCTGCTGTCAGATACTGCGATCACCGCACCCGTTTCACTGTTGTCTCCGTTGATTCTTAAAGTGATACTGGCGTCGTCCTGTTTCAGCTGTGCGCCCATTATGGAAGCAGCAGTAAGAAGCCGCCCGAGCGCCGCCGAAGCGACAGGCGATGTCAGATGAACTTTTGCAGCAGTATAAACAAGATTTGATGTATCGACTGCCGCAGCCATCACGGCACCGTCCGATGTGATACAGCGTATCATTTTATCTTCACTCATTCTTCTATCTTCCTCACTACATAGATTTCTCTTTCTGAATCGGGTTCAGGCTCATTGAATGTCATATCATCATAGACAGCTTCAAGGGTCAAGCCTGACTTTTCTATCATTTCGGTCATTTTCTCCCGTGTATAGGCGCGCTCCGAAAACTGCTCGGAATACCGTGTATAGCCTTTGCTGTTGGGGGCAAAAAAGTCAAGTGTGATAATGACCTTATGATCTTTTTCGTAATAATTATTCTGCCACGCACAAAATACATCTTCCCTGTCATAGATATAACAGTTGTCACCCAAAACAGACCGATGTTTATATACGGTATTGGCATCAAAAACAAAAAGTCCGTTGGGGTTCAAAAATCGGCTGACACCCTCAAATGTCTTGATCACATCGGTTGACGACGGCAAATGATTGATACTGTCAAGCGAGCAGATACAAGTATCGATCGTTCCGTAAAGATTCAGATTTTGCATTTTCTGACGGAGAAAAAGGATCTGGCAGTCAGCTTCCGCTGATTTCTGCTGTGCGACGGTCAGCATATCCGTTGACATATCGGCGCCGAAAACATCGATTCCGCGTTTGTACAGTTCCAGTGTCAGGCTTCCCGTTCCGCAGGCGAGGTCAAGTGTAACTCCCGAAGGATGATGATGACGCTTCAACAGCTCTATGAGATAATCCGCTTTCTTATCATATGCAACATTATAAGTAAGACTGTCGTAGAACTCGGCAAAGTATGAATAAGCGCTCATTGCTTTTTTTCCTCTGTTTCCGAATGCTCATCTTTCTTTTTCAAGCGGTTAAATGTCAGAACATAGCCGTCGCTTCCATAGTTCAATGCACGGTTGACACGGCTGATGGTTGCGGTACTTGCGCCTGTTCGGGTAACGATCTCGTTATAGATCTCTCCCTCGCTGAGCATTTTTGCCACCACATAACGCTGTGCCATTGCCTTGATTTCGGGAACGGTGCAAAGGTCATCAAAAAATGCATAACATTCATCGACCGTTTTCAATGTTAATATCGCCTCAAAAAGGGCGTCCGTATTGGTATTTTTTATCTTCGGATTCATATTCTTCTCTCCCGACCGATTTAAAGATTTAATACAATAAAATTTTAGCACAGAAAAGCAAGAAAGTAAACAACTTTTTTAATTCATAATTCATAATTGCCCTGCGGGGAACAATCAGCGGTTCTGCTGACATAAGAAGTGGGAACAGGATTCATTTTTTCGGTTTTTTATGATATAATAGAGCAATAACGACAAGGAGAACAAAAGAATGTCTTATTCAATCGAGCTTGACCTCCACGGTCATACAACGGAGAGCGCAAAGGCAAAGCTGAATGATACGCTGAAACATCTGCCGAAAGATGTCCGTGAGATACAGGTGATTCATGGCTATCGGGGTGGAACCGCTCTGCGTGATACGGTAAGAAAATATTCCCACCCGAAAATCGAAAGGAAAATACTGGGGCTGAATCAGGGAATCACTACATTGATCATCAAGGCAAAGTAACAATCGTTTTTAGAGCCTGTTTAAGAGCCTGTTTAATATCTGTGCGGTGCTAAGATTTTAAACAGGCTCTATACAGGGGTGATGATTTTTTCCGTCAGTTTCAGAAGTTTTCTGCATTCCTGTTCTATATTATCTGCGGAAAAGATGGCGGATATGAATGCCGCACCGTCAACGCCTGTTCCGCAAAGTTTCAAAATATTATTGGCATTAATACCGCCTATTGCAACGACGGGGATTTTTACAGATGAACATATTTCCGAAATGGTGGCAAGTGTGATCGTGTTGGCATCGGTTTTTGTGGAACTGCCGAATGCTGCGCCGCAGCCGAGATAATCCGCACCGTTTTGTTCGGCAGCAACGGCTTCTTCTTGATTGTGTGCCGAAACACCGATCATCAGACTGTTGCCTGCTAATTTTCTCGCGTCCGAAAGCTTCATATCGTCCTGACCGATATGAACGCCGTCCGCACCGCTTTTTAAGGCAATCTCGACATTATCGTTGATGATAAGAGGAACATTATATTGATAACATAATTTTTTGACCTCTTTTGCTTCTTGCAGAAAACTGTCAAAACTGATATTTTTTTCTCTGAGCTGCAAACAGGTAATGCCGCCGCACAAAGCCGCTTCTATTTGTTCCAGCAGTGTATATTTTCCCGTCCAGTGATGGTCGGTAACGGCATACAACTGCATATATTCTTTTTTACATTTCATCTTCAACACCATACCTTTTATTTTTTGTCATTATATCACAGCAGCAGACAAATAACAAGAAAAACAAAAAGCGTCTGACGGTACTATATCCGCCAAACGCTTTTTGTTTTCAATATTCTCCTTGAATTCAAGGACAGTCAGCGCAAGATCCGCAAAAAGCATTGACCTGATTTTATTATACTCACTTTATTGTGATTGTTCAATAGGCAAATGTTCCAAATTGTCTATAAAATTATCCATATTTTATCTGTTCAAAATAATGTACTGCTATGCAGTTGATTGTTATTGAATTAATCCTTAATAAATAGTATAATATAAAAACAAACATTCACTATACTATTGAAACGGAGATTCAAATTGATGGATATAACACAAGCAAAAGCAAGAGCCAATGTTCTGAGAGAACAGATCTTTTATCATAACAACCGATATTATAACGAGGATTCGCCCGAAATATCGGATTTTGAGTATGACAAGCTGTTAAAAGAACTAGAGGAAATCGAGGACGCATTTCCGGAGCTTATCACGTCCGATTCACCGACACAAAAAGTAGGCGGTCAGGCAGGAAAGAAATTTTCACCCGTCGAGCACATTGTTCCTATGGAAAGTCTGCACGATTCCTTTTCTTCCGAAGAACTGCGTGATTTTGACAAGCGTGTCCGTGAAAATGTAATAAAGCCGACTTATATCGTAGAGCCGAAAATTGACGGTCTTTCCGTTTCGGCAGAGTACAGAAACGGCATATTTGTCAGAGGTTCTACAAGAGGTGACGGACGTGTCGGTGAGGATATTACGGACAACCTGAAAACCATTAAAAGTCTGCCGATGAAGCTGACGAAGCCGATCCCTTACCTTGAAGTCAGGGGCGAAGTTTATATGTCGATCGAAAGCTTTGAAAAACTGGTCGCCAAGCAGGAAGAAAACGATGAAAAACCGTTTAAAAACCCCAGAAATGCAGCGGCAGGCTCACTGCGTCAAAAGGACGCAAAGATCACCAAACAAAGAGAGCTTGACATATTTGTTTTTAATGTTCAGCAAATCGAGGGCGAGGATCTATCCGGTCACAAGCAGTCGCTTGATTATTTAACGGAGCTTGGATTTACGACACTGCCGTTCTATCACAAATGCGGAACGGTTGACGAGGTACTGGAAAAAATCGATGAAATAGGCAATCAGCGCGGAGAGCTGTCTTTCCAGATCGACGGTGCCGTTATCAAAGTTGATAATTTTGCACAGAGAGAGATTTTGGGAAGTACGTCCAAATTTCCAAAATGGGCGGAAGCCTATAAATATCCTCCGGAGGAAAAAGAAACGGAGCTTCTTGATGTTGAGATCAATGTCGGAAGAACGGGTGTTCTGACACCAACCGCCATTTTCTCCCCCATTACGCTGGCAGGCACGACCGTCAGCCGTGCAACGCTTCACAATGAGGACTTTATCAAAGAAAAGGGTATCAGAATTGGTGATACTGTTATTCTGAGAAAAGCTGGGGAAATCATTCCTGAAGTAGTTTCGGTAACAAAGCACAAGGAAAGCTCCGTACCGTATGAAATGCCGAAAATATGTCCGTCATGCGGTTCTCCTGTTTCCTGCGAAAACGGAGAAGCGGCTTTAAGATGTACCAATACAGACTGTCCGGCACAGTTGATGCGGCATATGATCCATTTTGTTTCGAGAGATGCAATGGATATTGACGGTCTGGGCGAAAAGGTATTGAGAGCCTTGGTAGAAAAACAGTTGATTGCCTCTCCTCTTGACCTTTACAGACTGACAAGAGAGGATATTTTAAAGCTGGACAAGAAAAAAGAAAAATCGGCGGATAACCTCATCAATGCCATTGAAAAATCAAAAAGCAACGACCTTTACAGAATCGTATATGCACTGGGCATAAGGCATATCGGTCAAAAGGCGGCAAAGCTCCTCGCCAACAGATTGATGACACTGGATCATATCGCCAATGCGGAAATATCGGAGATTCTCTCGATAGAGGGTTACGGTGATATTATGGCAGAAAGTGTGGTTTCGTATTTCTCTCTGGATGAATCCAAAAAGCTAGTGGAGGAAATCAAAGCGCTCGGTATCAACACGGAAAATAAAAGTGCTCCTGCACCGATCAGCGAAAACAGTCCTTTTGCAGGGAAAACTTTTGTCATTACCGGTACGCTGCCGACGTACAAGCGCTCCGAAGCGGCGGCTGTTATCGAAAAACTCGGCGGCAAGGTTTCTTCAAGCGTATCAAAGAAAACCGACTACGTTCTTGCAGGCGAAGAAGCCGGCAGCAAGCTGACAAAGGCTCAGACGCTCGGCATTACGGTGATTGATGAAGACGAATTCAATCGTATGAAAAATTTAACGGAAAATTCTGCCGAATAAAGGCGGTACAAAAAGATGTCTAAAATAATATTAAAAGTGGTACAGACCTATTCCAAAAAGGCGTGGCACCATCTCTATAAATTTTTGAGATGGTCGCTTGTATCTGTGATCACAGGACTGACGGTCGGAGGTTTCAGTACACTGTTTGCCTTTTCGATGAATGCCGTCACCGATTTCAGAACGAAAAATGATTATATTATCTTTTTTCTTCCGCTTGCCGGAATTGTTACGGTCTTTCTGTACAGCATTTTCAAGTATAAAAACGACAAGGGCACCAACCTTGTTCTTTCCACGATTCACGCACAAAGCGAAATTCCGTTCAGAATGGCGCCCCTTATCTTTGTTACCACCATTTTAACACATTTATTCGGCGGCTCGGCAGGTCGCGAGGGTGCCGCCTTACAGCTCGGCGGCAGTATCGGAAACCAGCTCGGACGCTGGTTTCGGTTTGACGATGCCGATAAAAGAGTGGTGGTACTGTGCGGTATGAGTGCGGCTTTTTCGGCGGTATTCGGTACACCTATGGCGGCTGCGGTATTTGCGATGGAGGTCGTCAGTGTCGGTGTAATGTATTATGCGGCATTGGTTCCCTGCGCATTTTCGGCACTGATTGCTTCTTATTTTGCTTCCAATTTTGGTATTCACGGTGATGACTTCAAGGGAATTGAATTTCCTGCTCTCGATATACTCAATACGGCTGAAACGATTGGACTTTCCATTTTATGTGCATTGTTAAGTATTCTTTTTGTTGTGGCACTTCATAAAACGGGAGATCTCTTTAGAAAATATCTGAAAAATCCGTATATCAGAATTTTTCTTGCAGGAACGATCATTGCAGTGCTTACGATACTCTTAAACACACGGGATTACAATGGTGCAGGCATTGCCGTTATTGAACGGGCAATACACGGTGAAGCTGTTCCATATGCGTTTCTGTTGAAAATGATATTTACGGTAATTACCATCGAAGCAGGCTTTCGGGGCGGCGAAATTGTGCCCTCTTTCTTTATTGGCGCAACTTTTGGCTGCACTTTCGGAACACTGGTCGGCTTTTCGCCCTCCGTATGTGCCGCTGTCGGACTGATCGCTGTATTCTGCGGTGTCACCAACTGTCCGATAACATCAATGCTCATCAGCTTTGAATTATTCGGTTCTGAGGGAATTCATTTCTTTATGATTGCCGTTGCAGTGAGTTATTTTATGTCGGGATATTACGGACTTTACAAAGACCAGACGATCGTATATTCAAAATACAAAACCAAATTTCTCAACAGAAAAACAAGACAATAAGATTTTTGACCGCCGCAGGCTATTCAAACAGTCTGCGGCGGTTTTGAACAGAAAATCAAATCCGTCATATTATATTATAAAAATATGAATGGAGTAATCCTATGAATGATAATGATTTATATGGTCTTGATACGCTGAATGTCGGAGAAAGCGGATTGGTATGCCAACTTCCCGACGATACAGACAAACGACACAGGCTGATGTCACTCGGTCTGATCAACGGTACGCTGATTACCGCAATCAACGTCGGACCTCTCGGTGATCCCAAAGCTTATTTTTTCAGAGGTGCGGTGATTGCGCTGCGGCAAAGCGATGCCAAAAATATTCTGATAAAACCACACAACACCTATGACAGAACAAACGAACGGTGGGATAAGCTTGAGCAAAACAGTCAACACTGAAAAAATCTCGTTGAATGCTTTGCTGGCAGGAAATCCCAATGTCGGCAAAAGTACGGTTTTCAACTCTTTGACAGGTATGAAACAGCATACGGGAAACTGGAGCGGCAAAACAGTCGTTACCGCAAAGGGAATTTTTAAATACAAAAACAGTACTGTCACTTTGACAGACCTGCCGGGTACATATTCGCTCAACGCGAATTCTCCCGACGAGGAAGCGGCAAGCAATACGATTTTAAAAGAAAACTCTGATGTTATTATTATTGTTGTTGATGCGTCGGGAATCGAAAGAAATTTAAGCCTTGTGTTACAAATACTTGAAATTACAAAAAAAGCGGTTGTATGTTTGAATTTGATTGATGAGGCACAAAAGAAGCACATTACGATCGATATTGATGAACTGTCATTACAGCTCGGTGTTCCTGTTGTTCCGACAGCGGCAAGGTCGGGAACAGGTCTGGATGAGCTGAAAGAAGCCGCTTACAAAGTGTCTTGCGGAGAAATCAAAACATTTTTTATTAAAACAATACACGATGATAAGATCGAAAATGCAATCAAAACGATAGAAAAAGCGCTTGATATTGAGGATGAAATGAAACGCCGAAGAACAGCAGTTTCTTTGCTTGACAAAAATAAAAGAGATGAAATGGGAATATCCGAGGATCTAAAAAAAGCTTTATTTGTTGCTGATAAAATGATAGGCGATAACAATATAGATGATATAATTTCTGAGGACACTATCAAAAGAAGTGAAAGGATTTATCATCTTTGTGTAAAATCGGACATACGCTATGCGGAACGTGACAGAAAAATTGACCGTCTGCTTACCTCAAAGGCAACAGGAATTCCAATTATGCTGATACTTTTGGCATTGATTTTTTATATCACCATTATCGGTGCGAACTATCCGTCGGAATGGCTTAATAATGGTTTTTCCTTTCTGCGTGAGGGATTCTATGCTTTGGCGGACAAATGGCATTGGTCTAATTTTTGGTGCGGTGTTCTGATCGACGGAATGTACAGCACATTAGCAAATGTGATTGCGGTTATGCTGCCGCCTATGGCGATTTTCTTTCCTATGTTTGCACTTCTTGAGGATTTCGGCTATCTGCCGAGAATTGCATTTAATCTCGACAAATGCTTCTGCGGTGCAGGTACACACGGTAAACAGGCTCTTACGATGATGATGGGATTCGGGTGCAATGCCTGCGGTGTGACGGGATGCAGGATCATTGAATCGGAACGCGAAAGAAAAATTGCCGTTGCTACCAACAACTTTTCTCCGTGCAACGGAAGATTCCCTACGCTGATAGCAGTCATTTCTATGTTTGTTGTCGGAAGTATGCCGACGGCAATCAGATCATTATCTTGTGCGGCGATTTTGGTGGGTGCCGTTTTTTTGAGTATTCTGGTATCGCTTGGGGTATCGAAAATTCTGTCAATGACGCTTTTAAAAGACCGACCAAGCGAATTTATCTTCGAGCTTCCTCCCTATCGCCGTCCGCAAATTGTCAAAACTGTGATACGGTCGCTTTTTGACAGGACAATCTTTGTTCTGGGGCGGGCGGTGTTAGTGGCTGTTCCTGCGGGAATCATCATCTGGCTTTTGGCTAATATCAGTATCAACGGTCAGACGGTGATAATGAGTATTACCGAATTTCTTGACCCGTTTGCACGCTTGATGGGACTTGACGGTGTGATACTCACAGCGTTTCTTCTCGGATTTCCTGCCAATGAAATCGTGCTGCCGATCGCATTAATGATTTATGCGTCAAACGGAAGTATCACGGACTATGACAGTCTTACACAGCTTCACAATATTCTGACTGCGAACGGCTGGACAATGGTTACGGCGATTTGTGTGATATTGTTTTCTTTAATGCATTTTCCCTGCTCTACAACCTGCATTACTATTTACAAGGAAACCAAAAGTATGAAATGGACGGTTCTGTCCTTTCTCATTCCCACCGTTTGCGGTATGGTCTGCTGTATGCTGGTAAAAGCAATATCGGTACTGATAGGATAAGTCTATCAGTACCGATATTTTATTATTTGATTTGTTCCATAATATAGGGGTCTTTGATTTTGTTGTCCTGTGCAAAGGTCAGAACCTTTGTCATAATTTCTGCGGTCTTTGGGTCTTCGTCAATGAACGGAAGGAACAATTTGCTCTTTTTGCCGCTTGATACAGTAACAACATTGATTTGATGGCTGCCCATTTTATGAATCACACCGCTGCCGAGATGAATGGAATATTTGCCGTACTTACCGTCGATAAGTGCGTGATTCTTTTCAAAGGTTACGTTAGTGATACCAAAGAGTTTCAGATTAAATTCCAAAATCACCTTACGCATTTCAACAGTGGAATGACTGGTTTCGGGGTCAACGCCGCCTGCGTGGGCAACACTGACGGCAAGGTCAACGTCACGCATAATCTCGGAGTAAAGAATATCGGGCAGATCCTTGATTTTCAGTGATTTGTATGTACGGCGATCATAGAATATGACACTTTCCAGAACAGGCGCTTCTATATCACTCGGTGAGAACCAGTCGGCAACCGCATAAATCGTTGCTATAATATCGTCTTTATAATAGATTTTCTGCAAACCGTCCTCATAGTCCGCTACCCAGCGGCGGTTTCTCAGCGCTCCTATGGTACGTTTTGTCTGAATCTGATTGCCTGCAAACATCAGCGAACGTTCTTTATCCAGTTCTTCGGAAAGTTTGACATACAATTCACGGAATACCTGACGGAACGGCTGTTTTGTTCCCTGTTCACTGCCGCGGGTGAAGAAAATCTGCTGATATTCTGTCCAGATGCGGTGACTGTAGAGGTCGAACGGGTGAGCCGTGCGGAGTTGGAAATCATCGTCAATTTCGGCAGAATTTCCGTTAAAGTCAATCAATTGATTATCACTTATCAATCCGTGAACAAAATTGTTTTCGTTGGCGGATACAAAGACAAGATTTTCTACGATCACTTTTGTCACGGGGTTTTCGCAGAGCATTTTCATCTCGGCAAAACTGAACAGGTCACGTTCTTCCATTGAAAGCTCAAACATTTTCACGGTACGGCTGTACTGCTTTTTCAGCTTGTCACAGAATTCCTTTACAGCAAGGAATGTTTCGTCCTTTTTAATGGCTGCGGGGGTGGATTTCAGTGCTTTTCCCCCCTTTTCAAACTTGATTGCCGCCTTGCCGTTTTTGTCGATCTCAATTTTAACACGGTACTCTCCAATGGTGTTCCAATCAAAATATTCCAGATTGTTTCTGACAAGTTCCGTTTCCATTGAAAGTGTCAGTCGTGTTTCGTCGGAATAGCCTGCTGTTACCGCAAGATTTTTCAGTGCATACTGAACAGCGGAACCTTCACTTGCACGACGCTGAGCACCGAACTGTTTACTTTCTTTCAGGAATTTCTGTATAAATTCATATCTTTGCAGTATATCGGATTTATCTTTTGACGGGATCACCGCAAGACTGAGAAGCAAATCTTTGTTACGCTTGTCATCTATCGTGTTTTCCGTTTCGATAATATCGAACTTTCCGAGGGCGGCATCGGCAAATTTTCTCGCACGGGTATGCATATTGCCGGAGGAGATGTACTTAGCACTCTTGTAAAGCTGATTAAACATTTTATCACCGAGCGTACTGTATGCCTCATTGAACCATTTCACATCAAAACAGCCACCGTTGAGTTCTTCTCTTGTCAAAGGGGTATATTTGGCGATAATCGCCTGTTTTTGTTCGTCTGTTCTTTCGGCAGTATGTGCCATAAAGTAATAGCAGCCGCTCTTGAATCCGTCAATTTTCAGATACTCTTGTATTATATCAATCCATTGAGGAGCGAACATTGCCACTTCTATCAGACGGTCGTTTTTGATTTTTGTTTCGGACATCAGTTTAGCAAGCTTTTCGGCGTTATCGTCCGGTGTTGGACGGCATACGGAGAGAAGATGACTTAAGGAATCGGATTTTGATATATTTCCATAGTAGTAATACGAACGGGCCAGTGATGAATTTCCGAGTGCTTTCAATATTTCTACAAAACGTTCCAGTCCATAAATACAGCTTATTTCTGTTATGGACTTTGAAAAGATTGTTTCACTGTCACCACGTTTCAGTTCGACATCAAGAATGTTGTCAATGAGTGTATTGGCAATTTCTGCCCCGACTTTACAGAATTCACTGTCTTTCGGGAATTCGCTATTCTCACCAAGTTCTTTTCCCTCCATTGCCAAAATATCTTGATAGGCATTACTATAGTAATTGTATTTTGCCTTTTCCGAAAGAAACGGACTGAGCCACGATACGGATTCCGTTACGCCAAAAAGTTCAAAAAGGGATTTGTAAAGTATATCTTTTGAGATAATTCCGAGCTGATAGGCTTTGATATAGTACGGAACGGTAAAGCGATCGCAGTCAACCAAGCCGTAAGGGGATCTTAAGCCGGCATCACCGTTATGATAATGTTTCAGACTGTTGTTTTTCAGCGACAGGCTAAACAAAAGAAGAAACATTTCTTCAAATTGATTCAGCAGTTCATCAACCAGTCTTTGATAGAGAGTGTAAATAATACTTGCTTTCAGATAGTTATATTTTCTTATCTTGTTATCATAACGGCTTTTTTCCTTGGGAAGCCATAAATCTTCTTCGGAAAAATCGTTCAGGATATAAACAAAGACATTTTTGGCAATGTCAACAGGGATTTTCAGGTCAAACATACTTTGGATACTGTCTAAAATTCCATAGATTGAGTTCGATGACGTATAGTCATCAAAACGACTGTCTTTCAATTGATAATCCATACAGTTTCCGAAAAACTTTTTATGGTTCTTTTCATATATCTTTTTGGACGCCGCTGTCAGATCTCCGGGAAAAGAACCCTTTAATGCAAAATACAGACACCAAAAACGTTCCGGGGTTTTTACCGTATCGTGATAGAAATTCTTCCACAACTCGGGGAATGGAATATACTCGTGTGCAGGCGTGTTATTACGCTTATATACCCAAGATTTCGTAAACTTTCCGCCAAGATTGCCGAGAAGTTTTTCTTCTCCATTTTCGTCCTTATATTCAAGATTGGCATTTTCGTCTATTATCTTCCATAACGCCCCGAACATTTGGTCAAGGTCTTTTTCCGTTGTAGAGAAAAAGTTTTGTACAACGCTGAGGTCTGCTGTTGCGTGATAAACGGGCGGTTTGACACCGACTTGATACAGCCCATAGCCGTTTGCCGCTGTTACTTTTGAGGCAACATTTATCTGCACAATGCCGTTGATGAGAATTTCTTCACGCTCGGTCGGGTTTTCGATCGCCGACGCTGCTGCTTTCGCATTGTCAAAGTTCTCTTTTTTGCGTTCGCTCAAGCTGTATTTCAAAAGGTCAAGTCCT
>CADCRH010000144.1 GCA_902803805.1 uncultured Ruminococcus sp. | reverse complement strand
CTTGCAATGCTGGTGTTCAGCTTCATAATATAAGTTGTATTGGCAACAACTGTCTTAGTAGCCGATGTTGTTTTGCCGTCTGCATCCTTGACTGTAACAGTAATTGCATACGGTCCCATTTCGGGAAGCTGCTTTGTTATCGTGTTGTTGGAGGAATAATCGGAAATCAGGAACGTCTGACCATATCTTGTGTAAGTATATTTGTACTGATACGGTGCCTTACCCTTTGATACGCCTGCCTTGATCTTTACATTTTCATAAAGACCAACATTGACAGTCGGGGTTATATTGATATAAGCGGTGTATTCTTTTTCTGCAAAATCAATATTGACAGTTTTGTACTGACCGTTCAGTGTGAAGCTGCTGCTGTCCATCGGATATTCCTTGCCCGATCTGGAATCAACGATCCTGATGTCCCTAACAGTAAGAGCAGTGTCATTGTTCTTGCTGTCACCTACTTCTACCGACCAGTCATAGTCTTTCAGTGTTTCAGGTGTGATACCTTCTACTACCTGATCCAGATCCAGTACCATTGTACCGTCATTGGCACTCTGAGTGCCATCATAGGAATATGCTTCCGGCGCAGAGGAAACGTTGCTGGCAACTTGGTACGGATTCACTCTGCTCGAAAAACTTGAGATACCGCCGTCTTTCTTTGCGGTAACTGTCAGACTTGTTTCACGTCTGTCAGCCGAATTAATGGTATATTTCAGATACAGACCGGAATCTGTTTCCTCGCTGTCAACTTCGATTCTTGCAATACCACCCATTGATGATACTCTGGTGGACTCATTGGCGGCACCGGATACAGCCGATGTTTTATTAATTGAGTCATAAGCGACCCAGCAGAAACCGGAATTTTTCCAATCGCCCCACGAATTGGCGATCTTAAAGGCACCCATTTCACCGGAATCTACCTGACTGTTGCCGTTAATATCAACCCAGATATTATCGTTATAGCCAACGATCGTCATACGGTGATAGCCTCTGTTTTTTGCCGGTTCTTTGTTGCTTGTCATCGCATATTGTCCGATATAGCTGTTATCTACGGTAAAACCATTGGTATTGGAAGACCTCACAAGTTGTGTATAGTTAGCACCCGTAGCCGGATCAGGACCTGTATAAGCAAGAATCTCTCCGTTGCTTAAAGCAGTTTTTATCAATTCAAGGTCACTGTCTGCCGCACTGGTGATCTGTGTTTTGGAATCCCCTATAGAAGTGAAATATTGATAATCCTGGATACGATTCTTAATGGAAGATTTCCAAGCCGCTTCGGTAGGATGCCAGGATAAGTAATCCGTACCGGTGATCGGTGCATCAACGATGGTTGCCATACCCTGCGACTTCATCAGTTCATACAACTTTTGATCATTGGTACCTTCATCTACGCCACCGTTGAGTGAGCATACTGTATGTCCATTCGGGAGAATAAGTATTCAAATCGGTGGTGGCAACATTTCTTGCTTTATTTACCGTGTAGGTATATTGATAATATACCTGTCCCCAGTTGGTGCAGGAACCGATATTGCCCTGATTTCTTATTTTCGGAAAATATTTGCTGGTACTGTTGTCAACCTTATTTGGCAGACCCGAAGCCATTGTCTTTCCCGATACTGCTGATGAATCGTCATCTTCAAGTGCCTCATAATATTCCCCTACAGAATCAATGACACTTTCTTCATCAATTTGTACCTCGTCCGGATTAACGGCACCTGTCGCATAAAGTTCTTCGGTAACAACATTATTGTCCGCAATATCCAGCGGAGCCGCTGCCATCGCCGATGTCAGTGTTGCGATCGACAAGCATACCGAGCCGAATTTCAAACTTTTCTTCTTCAAAGCTTTTTCCTCCCGAAATCTTTAGATTAGATTTTTATTCGCAAGAAAAATTATAATATGATTCCCAAAGATTTACAATTGTTTTTAATGACAAAGATAGAAAGTATTTAATAAAATAATTATGGAATCCTTTCATCCTATCAAAAAGCAACAACAAAGCATTCTGTTTTTTGTTAATGTTTCCCATTTTACAACAAGAAAATCCCCGACTGCTTTATGCAGCCGGGAAAGGAGATTCATATTGATTTGTATTCGTTATATCAGTGCGGTATAGTACTTAACAGTACACCTGCAGCAACAGCCGAACCGATAACGCCTGCCACGTTCGGACCCATTGCGTGCATTAACAGGAAGTTGCCGGGATTTTCTTCCTGACCGACTTTCTGTGAAATACGCGCAGCCATAGGAACAGCGGACACGCCTGCCGAACCGATGAGCGGATTGACCTTGCCTTTAGTTGCCCAGTACATAATTTTACCGAACAGAACACCGCTTGCCGTTGCCAGTGAGAACGCAAACAGACCAAGAAGAATAATGCCGCCCGTCTGAATGGTCAGGAATGTTGTACCGGTAGCGGTTGCACCAACAGTAACACCGAGGAAAATCGTAACAATATTCATCAGTTCGTTCTGTGCTGTCTTGTTGATTCTGTCAACAACGCCGCTTTCCTTAAAGAGGTTGCCGAGCATCAGCATACCTACCAGCGGAGCCGCATCGGGCAGCAACAGTGCAACCAGTGTGACAACGATGATCGGGAAAAGGATCTTTTCAAGCTTTGATACGGGGCGAAGCTGTCCCATCACAACAGAACGTTCCTTTTTCGTTGTCAGAAGCCGCATAATCGGCGGCTGAATGATCGGTACCAATGCCATATAGGAATATGCCGCAACCGCGATAGGACCGAGAAGCTGAGGTGCCAGCTTTGTAGTTACGAAAATCGCCGTCGGACCGTCCGCACCGCCGATAATGGCAATGGAGCCTGCCTCCTGCGGTGTAAAAATGCTGAGTGCCGTTGCACAGATGAATGTCAGGAAAATACCTACCTGTGCAGCTGCACCGAGAATAAAGCTTTTCGGGTTGGCGATCAGGGGACCGAAATCCGTCATCGCGCCGATTCCGAGGAAGATCAGCGGCGGATAAATACCGAGCTTGACACCCTGATACAGATAATAGAAAAGTCCGCCATACTTGATATGTTCATAATAAGTCTGTCCGTCAACAACCACCGTAGAGAAGGTTGACGGGTCAAGATTCTGTGCAAGGATCTGTTCTTTTGTTTCCAAAAGTGTCTGCGGCATTCCCATAATTTCGGGACATATGTTGACCAACAGCATACCGAATGCGATGGGAAGCAGCAGAAGCGGTTCATACTGCTTTTTGATGGCAAGATAGATAAGCACAAAAGCTACCAACATCATCACATAGTTTTCCCAGTGCAGTGCACTTAAACCGGAACTGCCTATCAATCCACTTATCATTGCCCCAAGCTGATTTAAAATTTCCATTGAGTTACTTCCTTTCCGATAAAATATTACTGTGATTCCGTCAGAACGGACGAGTATTGTCCGCGATACCGGCTCTGCCCCAGGCAGAACGTGAGTGCGAACGCTTTACGGATTTGACTCTGTGCGGCTTTGCGCCATATACAGCGTCAACCGCCGCTGCGATCACAGCAATAATCTCACCGGGAATTTCACCGTCATCCTCGGTCTGCACCTCTGCTGCCGGCGCAGCTGCTTTCGGCTCATCCTGCTGAACCTCAGCCTTTGCCGCCGCCTGCTTTTCGGTCTTTTTCTCTGTTGCCGCTTTCTGTGCCGAAGAAACGATCTTACTGTAAATTGTAACAATCAAAATCAGCAGGATCAACACAGCAAAAACAACAATAAATCCGCCGAGAAGCAATATCAGTGCGTCTGACATTTCTTTACTCATTGTCTTTCCCCCTACCTTTTTATTTTGCTTTCCGTTATCAAAACGCAAAAAGCAACGTCTGTAATATTATAACTTAATTTACAAAATTTTTCAATCAATTCTGTACATTAAATTTAACTTTTTGTCCAATCAGAGAAGCGCACAAACCGCGTCACCCATTTCGGTAGTGGAAACCTTCTTGGTGCCTTCCGTATAGATGTCGGGAGTTCTGGTCGTTTTCAGAACCTGTGCAACGGCATTTTCGATTGCGTCGGCAGCCTGCGGCTCATCAAGTGAATAACGGAGCATCATTGCAGCGGACAGGATTGTCGCAAGGGGATTAGCGATTCCCTGACCGGCAATATCGGGAGCGGAACCGTGAATCGGCTCATACATACCGAGTTTGGTGCTGTTCAGGCTTGCGGAGGCGAGCATACCGATGGAGCCGCTTATCATAGAAGCCTCGTCGGAAAGAATATCACCGAAAATATTGGAAGTGACGATAACATCAAACTGCTTCGGATTTCTCACCAGCTGCATTGCACAATTGTCAACATACAGATGGTTCAGCTCCACTTCGGGATATTCCGCAGAAAGACGAATCATCGTTTCTCTCCACAGTCTTGACGAATCGAGAACATTCGCCTTGTCAACGCTTGTCAGCTTTTTGCTGCGTTTCATTGCCATATCAAACGCCACTCTGCCAATGCGCTCAATTTCGCTGACATTATATTTTTCGGTATCATAGGCAGCAGGAATACCGTCCTCGTCAAATCTTCCTCTCTTGCCGAAATAGATACCGCCTGTCAGTTCGCGGACGATCATAATATCCATTGCATCGCCGATAATATCGGAACGGAGCGGAGAAGCATCACGCAGCGGTTCAAAGATAACTGCCGGACGAAGATTGGCAAAAAGACCGAGTGCGCCGCGAATACCAAGCAGACCTGCTTCGGGGCGATTATTGCCGGGCTGACTGTCCCATTTAGGACCGCCTACGGCACCGAGAAGAACGGAATCGGACGCCTTGCACTGATCGATCGTTTCCTGCGGAAGCGGAACACCCGTTGCATCGATAGCACAGCCGCCGAGAAGTGCTTCGGTATATGTGATCTGAAAGCCGAATTTATCGGCGGTTTTATCAAGCACCTTTACCGCCTCATTAACGATTTCGGGACCGATTCCGTCGCCCTTGAGCAAAGTAATTTTGTAATTTTTCATAGTAAGATCTCCTTCTTTTGATACACAGCTTTCCGCTGTTTTCCAATATAAATTATAGTTCTCTTTCCATCATTAGTCAAGCATAAAACCAATAACGCCAAAATAAAAAAGACCTGCTTACCGCAAGTCTTTCAGAGCCTGCCCGAAGGGAATCGAACCCCCAATCTTCAGAGTCGGAGTCTGATGCATTATCCGGTTGTGCTACGGGCAGTTATCACAACAGTTATTCTAACACAAAAACGCATTTTATACAAGCATTATTTTTGATTTTTTCAAAATAGCAAAGCGGAATCAAGTTTTTCACCTCATTCCGCTTTTTTCACTGTCATCAGACCGTTGGCGTATCGCTGAAATACAGTTGTGCTTCATCGCTTGACAATTCCAGTAAGCTGATGATGTTTTCCGCCGACAGACCCTTTTTCAATAATTGTTTGATCGTTTTTCTGATACCTTTCACTTCGCCTGTTGCTTCACCTTCGGCTCTGCCTTTTGCTTCGCCCTCGGCTCTGCCTTCTGCTCTTGCTCTTTCTTCCAGGATCATTGCGTTCTGCTGCTCCTTGATGTAAGACGAGTACAGTTTTCCGCTGTGCTGAGCAGTAATGATTTTGTCCTGAATTTCATTGGTAAGGTCATCATTCGGAATATTGTTTTTAATGTAGGTCATCAGATTTTGCAGCTCCTTTCTCTGTGTTGTGCCTGTGGTGTTCAAAAAAACTTTATATGCCTCGTCGTGAAGATACACATCTTCTTCGGCACAATAGTTTTCAAATCGATAAATGG
>CADCRH010000143.1 GCA_902803805.1 uncultured Ruminococcus sp. | reverse complement strand
GAATTTTTCTTTGCTTATACACTTGAAGTGACGGTAGGCAGTCCTGCTTCATTCAAAATCGCTGCCAAGCATTTTGACCCAAGAAAAACCAATCCGCTCATTTTTGAAACGGTCATCATTGCTTCAACCGTAGCAATTATGTGTCCTGCAATGAGCTTCATTGCCGCTGTGATCTATTATCCGTTTTGCACCGGATTTAACATTATCACACTTCTTTGTATGTGGTTCAAGCTTGTATGCGTGAATCTTCCGTTTGCGTTCTTCTCTCAGCTTCTTTTTATTCAGCCGCTTGTTCGCAAAATATTCAAACTGATTTTTGCTTCCGACCTTAAGAAGCGGACTGCCGCTGCTCAGCAGACTGTTTCTTCCGTGAATGCGGCAGAATAACCAGAAATTTACAGAAAAATTTATTCAAAAATGATAACACATAACAGCCGTATGATTCGACTGTTATGTGTTGTTTTTTCAGTGGATCTTTCGGCGGACACACTCAATTTAATTTGTTCAGGATTTCTTCAAAGCAAATACCATCCTGTGTGGGGATATGCATTTCGTCGGAAAGAATGATGGCTTCTTTGACAAAGAGCGACGCTTTTTTCACGCTGTTATAAAGGCTCACGCCGTTCACCGTGTCCGCAGCAATGATAGAAGCAAATACATCCCCTGTTCCTGCTCTTTGTGTTCCCGTATTTTTCACACCGAATTCCGTACAGGTTTCTTCTTCAAATATGTAATTCATCACATAATCCTCTTTGCATACGCCGGTGATGACAATATTTCTGCTGCCAAGCTGACGGAGTGCCTGTGCAATTTCGTTGATTTTTTCTTTATCAGGATTTTCGGTATAGGGAATCTCTGTCAGAATACACGCTTCGGTAAGATTCGGCGTGATAATATCGGCAAGCGGCAAAAGCTTTTTGATACTTCTGCACAACTCACTGTTGAAAGTATCGTATATTCTGCCATTGTCACCCATCACAGGGTCAACAATCACTTTTGTATTTTCTTTGGCAAAGCGTTTTATAAAATCCATCACAATTTCCGTTTGACGCACTGAGCCTAAAAAACCCGTATAGATTCCGTCGAATTGCAAACCAAGCTTTTCCCACTGCAAATAATACGGCTGCATTTTGTCAGTATAATCATCAAAAAAATAATCGTCATATCCTGTATGATTGGAAAATACCGCCGTAGGCAGCGCACAGCACTGAATTTTCATTGCGGAAATCACCGGTATCGAAACGGTCAGGGAACATCGTCCGAACCCCGAAAAATCATTGATCACGGCGATTTTCTTTTGTTTTTTCAACGCGATTCCTCCCATTGTTTTTGGCTCCACTCATTTTAACTCTTTTGACGATCTCTGTCAACAAAGCAAAAAGACCGCCCACAGGCAGTCTTTGTTTTTTATATCACTGCAAAAAATGTCATAAACATCAGTTTAATGTCATAAAAGAAATTAAATTTTTTGATATATTCCAAATTATATGCCATTTTCTGCGGCAATACTGTATTGACATAAACTTCATCGGTATCTTCCGCACCGCTCAGAAGCTTTTCTTCATCTTTAAACCGAATACTCGCAAGAGAGGTGATTCCGGCAGGCATTAACAATGTTGCCGTCATTTCGTCGGTATATCGGTCAACATACTTTTCCACTTCGGGACGAGTGCCCACAAATGACATATCGCCTTTTAACACGTTCAATAACTGCGGCAGCTCATCAAGACGGCATTTCCGGAGAAATTTTCCGGCTCTTGTTACCCTGCTGTCATTGCTGACGGTTACCTGTGTGCCGAGTTTTTCGGCATTGGACACCATTGTGCGGAATTTGATGATTTTAAACACTCTGCCGTAGGTTGTCACACGCCTTTGCAGAAAGAAGACACTTCCTTTGGAATCGCATTTTATCCATACGGCAATGATGACCATAAACGGCAATGCAACCACCGTCAAGATCAGTCCCACAACAATATCAAAGATTCTTTTCAGTATCAGGCTGCCCGTTCTGTGAGAGAGAATATCATAATATTCCTTTACACTGTCATTTTGAAATTTTTCGGGCAAATCTTCCCATTTTTTCATACAATCCCTCCACAGAATCAAAAACTACTTTTTCCTTTTTTCACGATATTTCCGCAATAGACATTATTGCTATGGAAATCCCATTCTCCCATCAAAATCAAATGACGCACTCCGTTGTTGTCGGTATAGATCAATTTCCATTCGCCCACATCACCCTGCGCGTTCCAGTCGTAATACTCCCAGTTTCTGTAACGAAATTGTACGCTTTGCAGACGGCTTAACTCCACATCAAACTGTTCAAGCGGTTCACTTGTGCAGCTGTCAGGGTAATATTGATACAACTCATACAGCATTCTGACATCAAGAACTTCCACGCTTATCCACGCAAAATATTCATTACTGTCAGCAATGGCCTTCACCTTACAGGTCACAATTGCCGATTGTTCCAATTCTTCGGGTGCTTCGTCCCAACCATTGAAAAAAGAATCGGCAGGCATAAACAAAGATTGAAATGTTTCACCGACATCAAAATTGAATGGAAATTGTACTTTTACAAATCTTTGCTCACCTTTTCGGGGCGTTTCAAGCCCTCTGATAAAATGGTCCTCATCAAGCGACGGCAGAGAATCCCCATATTTTTCGGAATTTGACTGATCATACCATTGTATAATACCATCATATGCAATTTCTTCAAATCCCTGTTTCACTTTCCGATTAATTGCCTCGTCGGAACCACAGCATTTGCATATCAAATACATTAACATCCCCCTACTGCCTTTCATCAATTTTTCATTTTCTATTTCCGTAAGATTCATATGGCACCTCAACGTCTGTATCTGAGAAATTATTTTTTCACTGCTTTGACACTGACTTTTTTAGCTGTTTTCGTTTCGGCTTTTTCTTCTTTATTTTCGAGTTCATCTCTCAAATTTTCTTTCGCCACCGCAAGCATTAATTTGATACGGTTTTCCTGATTGACTCTCGGTGCTCCGGGGTCATAGTCAATGGCAACAATATTGGCTTTGTTGTTGACACGCTTGATCTGGCGAATCATCCCTTTTCCGTTGATGTGGTTCGGCAGACAGCCGAACGGCTGTGTGCATACGATATTCGGGAATCCGCTCTCGGCAAGCTCCAGCATTTCTCCTGTCAGAAGCCAGCCCTCACCCATTTTGCTTCCGTAGCCTACGATACCTTTGACAAGACTCTTTGTATGTGCATAAGGTGTAATGGGGTGAAATCCGTACTTCACCTGACTGCTGATGATCATACTTTCCAGTTCTTCCAGATAATTCATCAGCTTTTTGACAACAATATATTTTGCGCGGCTGCCGCCGTACAGTTTATAGTCCTCCAGACGGTTATCCACCTTGAACATCGCAAATCCGAGAATTCCCGGCATATTGATCTCACAGTCCTGATCATAAAGGAACTGTTCCAGATTATTATTTCCAAGACTTGCATATTTAACATAAATTTCTCCGACGATACCGACCTTTACTTTCGGCGTTTTCCTGATCGGAATTTTGGAATAATCCTCGGCAATACTGTCAAGGTACATCGCAATTTCCTTGCGTGTAAAGCCGTGACCGCTTGCAAGGACTTCGGTAAGCTTATCCGTCCATTTGTCGATCAGGGCGGCGCTGTCACCCTTGTGAATTTCATACGGCTTCACCTGATTGTCAAGGCTCATCAGCAGATCGCCGTACAAGCCGCCTGCCGCCATCCTGCGGAGCATCGGAATTGTAATTTTAAAGCCGCTGTTTTTTTCCAGCCCCGACATATTCAGCGATACAACGGGAACATTCTCAAAGCCTGCTTTTACAAGCGCTTTTCTGAGAAGATGAATATAATTTGACGCACGGCAGCCGCCGCCTGTCTGAGTGATCATCAAAGCCGTTTTGTTCACATCATATTTTCCGCTTTGCAGTGCGTGTATCATCTGACCGATAACAAGAATCGCAGGATAACACGTATCATTATGTACGTATTTCAGTCCTACCTGTGCAATTTCGGGGCCGTCGGTTTCCAGCAAAACCGTCTTATAACCGTAATGAACAAATACATTCTTGATAATGTTAAAGTGCGTTTTCGCCATCATCGGAAAAAGAATCGTATAGTCCTTTTTCATTTCCTTTGTAAAAATCAGTCTGCCCGTTTTGTCATAAACCAACTTTGCCATTTTTGACACCCTTTCCACTTTACCTGTCAAATTCCTCGCTTCTTTACTGACCCTTTCCCTGCTTTGTGGCAGCAAGAAGGCTTCTCAGTCTTATTTTTACCGCACCGAGATTGGTGATCTCGTCTATTTTGATCTGTGTGTAAATTTTGCCGTTACGCTCTAAAATCGCGCGAACCTCGTCCGTAGTGATCGCGTCAACACCGCAGCCGAACGAAACCAACTGCACAAGGTTCATATCGTCATAGCCGCTGACATATTCGGCAGCCGCATACATTCTGGAATGATACGTCCACTGGTTCAATACGCCCGTTTTCTTTTTCTTTTCGTGGTGGCTGACAATATCCTCTGAGATGATCGCAACATCAAAGCTTGTGATAAGCTTATCGATTCCGTGATTGATCTCAGGGTCAACGTGATACGGACGGCCTGCCAGAACAATAATTTCTTTGCCCTCACTTCTTGCCTTTTCCACGATATTTTCACCGTAGGCTCTGATTTTTTCAAGATAGGTATTATATTCACTGTATGCCGCTTTTGAAGCTTCCTTTACTTCTTTCAGCGTAATATCACCATAGTACTTCTGAAGTTCTATATAAATCTTTTTCGGGAAATCCTTCGGTCGGTGGATACCGACAAATTCGTGGAAGAATTGAACCTTTTCTATTTCACTGACATTGGCGTGGATGACTTCGGGATAATACGCAACAACAGGACAGTTATAATGGTTATCACCGAGCTTTTCATCAAAGTTATACGACATGCAGGGATAGAAAATATTGGTAATGCCGTTGTCCAGAAGCCACTGAATATGTCCGTGCATCAGCTTTGCAGGGAAACAAACCGTATCAGAGGGAATGGTCTGCTGACCGTGCAGATACAGTTTCCGTGTTGACAGCGGTGAGGTTACAACTTCAAAGCCCAGTTTCGTCAGAAACGTATGCCAGAACGGCAGCAGTTCAAACAGATTCAGTCCCATCGGAATACCGATTTTTCCTCGTTTGCCCTCCTGCGGCTGATAGCCCTTTAGCAATTTCAGTTTATACTGATAGATATTCATACTTTCGTCGGGGGATTTTTTTGTCACGGGACGTTCGCAGCGGTTTCCGGCAATAAATTTTCTTCCGTCGCTGAATGTGTTGATCGTCAGACGGCAGTTATTGCTGCATCCGCCGCAGTTCACCGATTTGATTTCGTGCTGAAACACGGAAAGCTGTTGTGTTGTCAGAATCGTTGATGTTGATTTTTGATCGGAAAGCGACTTTGCATAAAGCGCCGCACCGTATGCACCCATCAATCCCGATATTTCGGGACGAATGACATTGGTACCCATTTCCTGTTCAAACGCACGCAGAACTGCATCATTCAGGAATGTGCCGCCCTGTACGACAATTTTGCTGCCAAGCTCACGCGGACTGGAAACACGGATAACTTTATAAAGTGCGTTTTTAACAACACTCAGACACAGACCTGCGGAAATATCCTCGATCGTTGCGCCGTCCTTCTGCGCCTGCTTGACAGAGGAATTCATAAATACCGTACAGCGTGAACCGAGGTCAACGGGCTGTCTGGCAAGAAGTCCGAGCTTGGAAAATTCCTCTGCGGAATAGCCGAGCGCATTCGCAAAAGTCTGGAGGAACGAGCCGCAGCCCGATGAACACGCTTCGTTCAAAAAGATATTATCGATCACGCCGCCTCTGATTTTGAAACACTTAATATCCTGACCGCCTATATCGATAATAAATTCCACGTCGGGCATAAATTTCTTTGCTGCCGTAAGATGTGCGATCGTTTCTACAATTCCATAATCAATACCAAATGCATTTTTGATAATTTCCTCTCCGTAGCCTGTCACGGCAGAGCCTGTTATTTTGATATTCGGATTTGCTTCATAGATATGAGTCAAAAAGTTCTTGACGATCGGCACGGGATTACCGCTGTTGGACATATATTCGGAATATAATAAGGTTCCCTTTTCATCGATCACAACACCCTTTACCGTTGTTGAGCCTGCGTCGATTCCGACGAATACATTGCCGCTGTGGTTTTTCAGTTCACCTCGTTTAACCGTTGCGCTTGCGTGCCTTTTTCTGAACGCGTCCAGTTCCTGCTGATTTTGAAACAACGGTTTGTTAAAGGCAAAATTGCCTGTACCTTTATATACTTCAATTTTTGCGATCGTATTGTCAAGGTCAGCCTTTTTTTCCGCACAAAGTGCCGAACCCAACGCCACATAATACAAGGAATTTTCGGGGCATATTCCCGTTGTTTTCAGCGCCTTGTCAAAGCCTGCGCGAAGTTGAGGAATAAATGTCAGCGGACCGCCGAGATACACAATATTACCGGTAATTTCTCTGCCCTGTGCCAGACCTGCGATCGTCTGGTTCACCACTGCCATAAAAATACTGGCGGCAACGTCCGTTTTTTTGGCGCCCTGATTCAAAAGCGGCTGAATATCGGTTTTGGCAAAAACACCGCAGCGTGAAGCGATCGTATAGATTTTTTCGTGCTTTTCGGCAAGGTCGTTCAGCTCCTCGATAGGAACATTGAGCAGTGTTGCCATCTGGTCAATGAATGCACCCGTGCCGCCTGCACAGGAACCATTCATACGCACCTCCATACCGCCCGACAGGAACAGAATTTTTGCGTCCTCACCGCCAAGCTCTATCACAACGTCTGTTTTGGGAATAAACGTATTTGCGGCAACTCTCGTTGCATAAACCTCTTGAATAAAATCAATACCGCAGGCATCGGCAACGCCCATACCGGCAGAACCCGACATTGCAATCAGTGCATCGTCTGCATTCGGAACTTCTTTTCTGATTTTTTGAAGCAGTTCGGAAATTTTATTTGTAATCTGTGAATAATGTCTTTCATAGGTTTTGTATAAAATATTGTTATTTTCATCAAGAGCAACACATTTTACCGTAGTTGAGCCGATGTCAAGACCAATCTTTATCATTTGACAATCTCCCTTTCAGCAAAAATTTTTTACTTCCGCAAATGTTCTGTATAGTCCAATCAGCTAATTATAACGCAAAGCCTTTTATTTTTTATTCCCACAAAGAAATATAATACTGAAAAAAGCGGCATAAATACTCCCTTTTTCAGACAATCCAAATGATAAACAAAAAATCCCGAAATCGGTGTCATTCTCCTTATCCTATGAGCGCTGATTTAAAAAAATCAGTGATTACCTGTATAAGAATAAGACAAAAATATCGGGTAGGCAGGCATATTATTTTCAAGTTTTGAACTTTCGATACTATTGTAATTTTTAACGAAATGTAATATAATAATTCTGTATTTGAGATGATTGTTTGAATATGTTGAGAAACGGAAAGAATTTGATATGTTTAAAATATACAACGCTTTGAGCAAACACAGACGAATCGTTCTGTTTGTCTGTGACCTGATATTATGGAATATTTCTTATTATATGTCCTTTGCCATCAACAAGGACAATTTTTCACTCCAAGGTGAAGGCACCGTTTTCCTTTGGGGACTTTTGATCGAAAACATCTGTTTTTCATCGCTGTTTCTGCTGTTCCGGCTCTATGACAAGCTGTGGCGGTATGCGGATATTGAAGATTTCTTTTATGCCGGCATTGCGTCGCTGACAGCGAATCTGGTATTTATGTCGCTGATGATGATGATTGGCAATGAACAAAATCATCTGAATCTCGGCTCACGGATCTATATCACGTTTGCTTTGATGTCAACCTTCTTTGTGATGATGTTCCGAATCGTCTATCGTCTTAACAAGATACTCGAACGGCGGAATCTTGCCGGAAAAGCCAAAAAACGGCTTCTGATCGTCGGAGCCGGCGAGGGAGCATTATCGGTACTGAGCGAGCTGTCCAAGGCGCCCGGCAATGAATATATTCCCGTCTGCATCGTTGATGATGACAAAGAAAAACTCAACCGCCGCATATCGGGTGTCAAAGTTGCCGGTACTACCTACGAAATCCCCGACATCTGCCGTGAAAACGATATTGAAGTGATACTGTTCACAATTTCACAAATCAGTGTTGCTGATAAAAAGCGGATTCTTGACACCTGTGCGAAAACGCATCTTGAAGTTAAAATCATTCCCAACATCTACAATCTGATGACTTCGGGGGTACCGATCACCTCCTCTATCCGACAGGTAGAGGTAGATGACCTGTTGGGTCGTGAGCCTGTTGTGTTCGATACGGAAAAATACGGTAAATATATTATCGGTCAGACGGTTCTTGTTACGGGCGGCGGCGGCTCTATCGGTTCGGAACTTTGCCGACAAATCGCGCGTCTGAAACCCCGACATCTGATCATTCTTGATATTTACGAAAATAACGCCTATGAGATCCAACAGGAACTGATTCGCAAGCACGGCACCGACCTGTCATTTGAAGTTCAGATCGCCTCTGTCCGTGACAGGGAAAAGTTAGAGCATATTTTCCAGACACATCCTATTGATGTGGTATTTCACGCGGCGGCTCACAAACACGTTCCTCTGATGGAAACCAATCCGGAGGAAGCAGTGAAAAATAATGTTTTCGGCACGCTGAAACTGGTCGAAACCGCCGATAAATACCACGTGAAAAACTTTGTTCAGATCTCGACCGACAAAGCGGTCAATCCTACCAATATAATGGGCGCGTCAAAACGTATCTGCGAAATGATCATACAGATGATGGGTCGAAGAAGCAAAACCAATTTTGTTGCCGTCCGGTTCGGCAACGTTCTCGGCTCCAATGGTTCTGTGATACCGCTGTTTAAGGAACAGATACGCACGGGCGGTCCCGTTACCGTCACTCACCCCGATATTATCCGCTACTTTATGACGATTCCCGAAGCCGTATCGCTTGTGCTGACAGCAGGCAGTCTTGCCAAGGGCGGCGAGATCTTTATTCTTGATATGGGCGAGCCTGTAAAAATCAGGGTTCTTGCCGAAAACCTCATACGTCTTTCGGGCTTTAAGCCATATGACGATATTAAAATCGAATATACAGGTCTGCGCCCCGGCGAAAAGCTTTATGAGGAGCTTCTTCTGAATGAAGAAGGTATCACAAAAACCGACAACAAAAAAATCTACATCGGCAAGCCGATCGAATTCAACAATGAAATGTTCTTTAAACATCTGGCTCATCTTTACAGCGCCGCACAGCACAACGACAAGGACAGAGTTGAAACACTGATCGCCGAAATCGTTCCGACTTTCCACCACGCTCCGAATGAAAATCATTTCATCCCGAGCGAGGAGGAAGAGGAGGATAACGATGAAAACTGATACCGACAAAAAGATTCCCGACACGCTTACTGTGTCGGGAATTTGTTATTTGTATGAATCATTCTTCACTTTCCTCCTCTTCCCCATCATACGAAATATAGGGATAGGCGACCCAATAAGCAGTCGCATAGATCGCCGCTGCGGAAAAACAGGGAACCAGCACGGCAGTAAGCGAAAGCGTGGTACTGACGTTTGTGTCGAATACATATTGTATGTAGCGGACAAACGGTATGCATTCGGCAAGAATTCCGACAATGCCGATCGTTTTCCATCGTTCGGGATTGTTTTCGAGTGATTTTTTCGATTTGCCGATGTAGATAATGAGCATAAAAGAAACGATTTCCATTACAAAAGCAAACCCTATCTGAAACACCAGATAAAAGCCTACCATAAACAAAAGCCCTGTTGTCACAAGCCGCACACCGCACATTATGATAAGGGTCAAAAAGACGAATTTTTCACTTCTTACCATCAGCGCCGATGCTAGCATTGCATAAAGCGCATAAAAAACAATTTGTGCGACCCCCACCCAGAAGATGATACTGTGGTAGGATTCAACAGTGATATTATAATCTGCCGAAAAAGAATACATATGAAGCAGATCAAAAAATCCGCTGAAATGGATTCCGAAAATAATTCCCAAGATACAAGTAATGATCGCCATTACGGAAGCCGCAGAAATTTCGATACCTTCCTCTTTCTGATATAACATTTTCAAAACTCCCTTTACTCAAACATCTGAGCACTTTTATTATGAGGTTTCACACCTGCCTATCAACGTTTTCATTTGTTATATTATATAATTTTACAGTCCATATGTCAATTATTTACGGCAAAATATACATTTTATATCATATACAATTCGTATAACTTATATTATATTATACTATATGTATCATATCTGATAAAAAAGAGAACTGCCGCACCCATTTGGCAGCAGTTCTCTTGCTATGCACCCTTTTTTTCAACATCAATTTGTTCCAGAATAAACGGCAAAACCTCATCCGGCTTTATATTAAGCACCATTGCAAACTCATTATAAAGAAGCTTTTCTGCCTGTTTCAGCATATTTTCATCGCTTTGGTGAAGCTTTCTGCCCTTTTGATTTTGAGCCGTTCGGTGAAGATGGAGCGTTTTTATCATTTTTACCAGCTTTCTTCTGTCACCCTCTGCCAGAATATGATGATATTGCTGCTTACGTTCGTTTTCGTCATCGATCCATATAGTTTCTTCGTCGGGCATTTCTCTTATCATATCGTAAACTTCTTCTGCCGACAGCACCGAACGCATTTTCGCAACGAGTGCTGCATTTGATACGGGAACAAAAACTGTTGAATTCTCATCATAGACAGGCTTCAATACATAATAAAGAATGGTATCGCCGCCAAATGTTTTCTCGGCTATTTCAATAATTTTACAAACACCCTGACTTCCATATAATACCGTATCGCCTATACAAAACATTATCAACACCCACTTTTGTTAAAGGTATAATAAAAAACGTGTACTGTTTGTCAGCGGTCAGACACAAATCAAAACAGTCAACACGTTCCATACTTTCATTATAATACTTTTTCAGAAAAAATGTCATAGGCATTTTTTACAAAACATTTGCCATTCGATTTTTAAGAAACAAACAAAAAAATCTGCTCTTACCCGATGATTTCGGTCATTCGGTAAGAGCAGATGAAGATGTTTCGCTTAGATTTCATTTGACGGAGCGGTCACACCGTCGGGGCGATTGATTTTTTCCTCGTCACCAAAGAAAATATTGTACCAAATCAGGAACACATAAATGGTCCATACTTTACGGCTGTTGTCCTCTTTGTTGTTGAAGTGGTCGTCAAGATACGATACGATAAGGTCGGTATTAAAGAACTTTTTCGCTGTTTCGGACTGGAACATTTCCTTGACAACATTATAGTACTTTTCATCACGAAGCCATACTCTCGTAGGTACGGGGAAACCAAGTTTTTTCTTCTCGGCTGTTGCTTTCGGCAAATGACGGAGTGCCGCCTGACGCATTGCGTATTTTGTCGTTCCGTGAGCAATGCGGTACTTTGTCGGAATGGTACGTGCTACCTTGAATACCTCTTTATCAAGGAAAGGTACACGAAGTTCCAGCGAGTTCGCCATACTCATACGGTCAGCCTTCAAAAGAATATCGCCTACCATCCAAAGGTTGATGTCAAGATACTGCATTTTTGTTTCATCATCATAGTTCTTGACTCTGTCATAGAACTTTTTGCACAGATCCTGCGGACGGGTAACAATAGAATTGTCTTTCAGGATCTGACGCTTTTCCTCGTCATCATACATAAAAGCGTTTCCGATAAATTTATCTTCGGTTTTACGCGCACCGCGCATTATGTAGCCTCTGCCCTTGATATGCGGCCATTTTTTGGCGCTTCTGGCAAGGGCATAACGAACTTTCTGAGGAACGATCTTTTGATATGCCTTGAATACGTGCGGTTCGTTATAGACGGTATAACCGCCGAAAAGTTCGTCCGCACCCTCGCCCGAAAGGACTACCTTGACATATTCGCTGGCAAGTCTTGATACAAAGTAAAGCGCGATACAGGACGGGTCTGCCAAAGGCTGATCCATATGATACTGTACACGCGGCACCGTTGACCAGAATTCCTCCGAGCCGATCAGGTGGGTATGATGTTCCACACCGATCTCCTTGGAAAGATTCTCCGCCCAACTGATCTCATTGTACTTTTCACCGAAATCAAAGCCTACGGTAAATGTTTTCTGGTCGGCAAAATAGGTGGAAACATAACTGGAGTCAACACCGCTGGAAAGGAAACAGCCAACTTCCACGTCACTGATCTTATGTGCGCTGACCGAATTCTCAAACGCAGCTTCGATCTTGTCAACAGCTTCTTCCTCGGTAAGCTGGTCATCAGGCTCAAAGGTTGCTTCAAAATAACGTGTCGTTGTCACCTTGCCGTCACGGTACCACATATAGTGACCCGGAAGCAGGCAGTAAATGCCCTCAAAAAACGTTTCGGGCGGAACGACATACTGGAAAGAAAGGTAGTTATCAAGCGCCTTATAGTTAAATTTCTTTTTGTATTTCGGGAATTCAAGTATGCTTTTGATTTCCGAGCCATACACAAGTTCGCCGTCAATGACCGCATAGTGTATCGGTTTGATGCCAAAAAAATCTCTTGCAATAAAGAGAGAGTGATCTTTTGTGTTATAGATCGCGATACCGAACATTCCCCTGAGTCGGTTCAGCATTTTTTCTCCCCACTCTTCAAAGGCGTGAAGGATCACCTCTGTATCGGTTTTTGTATAGAACTCATAACCGAGTTTGAGCAGTTCTTCCCTGAGTTCCTGATAGTTATAGATCTCACCGTTAAAAGTAATAACAAGGCTTTTATCTTTGCTGTATATCGGCTGGCTTCCGCCGTCAAGGTCAATAATACTCAGTCTGCGAAAACCCATTGAGATGCTGCTGTCCTTATAATAACCCACACTGTCGGGACCACGGTGAGTGATTACATCGGTCATATTTTCGATAACCTTATCTCTGTCAATGATCTCGCCGGTAAATCCACATAATCCGCACATAAATTCCGCTCCCTTTCAAAAATTCCTTTTTATGGTTTTTATATCTAAGATATTATCAATTTTAACACAATCATTTTCAAGTTTCAACCGTTAATCCCAAGGTAAAATTCAATAAAGATATATTTTCCGATTTACTTATTTTTTACATCAAAGCTATCAAATATATTGTACAGTTTATCACCAAAAAATCATCCGTTCCCAAACTTTTTTGCAGGGAGTTACACAATCTTTTTTCCGTGCGGTTTTATTTACGAAAGTTGCATTGAATTTAGAGAAACAATCGTGTATAATTTCAGAATGTATAGCTATGAAATTTTACGGCTTTGCATTGTTGAGGTGATATTTTGAACTCAAAAACAAACGGACATTCCGTTTTGAAAGCGTTATGTGCCGTCATTGACGATACGGGAAATTTTCGCTTTGCACTGATGGCTGTTCTTTTTTGTGACGTTCGTTATATGATGCCGCAGCTTTATTATTCGCTGGTATCGGTTGTGGGGGTCTGGTCTGTCTATCTGTTTGTCAAAAAACTCATTATCGGACAGGGAATCAAAAAAATACGCTACCGAAAAATCATCTATCTTTTTCTTGCCTGCGCACTGATTTCTGTTTTGCTTCACTGTACCACCCATCTTGCGGAAAATCTGTTTTCGCTTTATATGATCGCGGTGTGTCTGCTGATGTTTTACGGGATCCATTCGGAAAAGAGCAATCTTCGGATACAGAAGGAAATGAAGCGTCTGCTTGACGCGATTGTTCTGGTTTCAACCTTTTTGATGGTGGTCGGTCTGTGTGTTCTGGCAATTTTCCCGAAAGGGATCCATATCAACGGCTTTGACTTCGGCATACACGAAAGCCGTTTTGTCGGCGTGATTCCGAATGCGAACGTCAATGCCTTTTATGCGGTAATGGCGCTGGTGGCGTGTCATATCCTTTGGAGAATCAAAAAAGCGGACGGCACTCTGTCAAAAAAGCTGAAAATTTATTATCTGATCTGTATTGTCATTGATACACTGTCTGTTTTTTTGACCGACAGCAACGATACACTTTTATTTATGATCACTTACTTTTGCTTTATTGCATTTTATACCATATTCAAGGATTTCAGCAAGGAAAGACTTCGTTATTTTATAATGCGCTTTACCGCCACATTTCTTTCCGTTGTTGTCATCATTGCAATGTTTGTCGGACTTCGTGTATTAACACAAAACAGTGTTTCTCTGATGATGACCTCCGGCGAATCCAAAAGCGAAATTTCCACGGGTATCAAAACCAACAAAAACGGCAGTGTACAAATTGACGATGATACAGACCGCAGTACTTCTAATTTTAAACACGAAAATAAAAATATTGACAGCGGACGGTTTGTCCTGTGGCGTCAGGCACTGACGCTGATCGAACAGAACCCCATAATGGGAATCGGCAAAGCAAATATCGCAGAATACGGTCAAAACTACATCGGCACGATCAAATATACACAGCTCGGTAATTTTAAATATGTTGATTTTCACAACGGACTGATCACCATTATTGTCAGTTTCGGACTGGTGGGTTTCAATCTGTTTATGATTTTTGCTATAACAGTCGCAAAGACAATGCTCAAAGCCATTTTTAAATTCCGCAGTCAATGCGAAAAGGACGGAAATGTTCTTGTTCTGATCATTGCTTTCTGTGCGGCATATTGTGTTTATTCGATGTTTGAAGCGGCGCTTTTGGTGGACGATTCATACAGAGTATTTATTTTTTGGATAATGATCGGTTTCGGATTAAGTTATGTATTCAAATATGCCCAAAAAGCAAAAACCGAATCCCCCGAACCAATTGAATCTGCCATTGACAGGATCAAATCAAAATTCGAGGAATCTTCACCGAAAAAATAATCAAGATATTGTATCGTATTTTATCAAATTTTTGAAGATATTTTTAATTTTTAAAAATATCTTTCTATGAATATTGATTTTCTTTTTAACATATGATATAATAAGGTTCAGATAAAGCCACAAATGCGTCCATAAGTTATCACCCCTCTCTGTGCCTTTATCGGGGCGGCAACATAGGAATTATATCACATATTGTCGAATTTTCAAAGATATTTTTTATAAATATTGATTTTCTTTTAAACATATGATACAATAAGATTCAGATAAGGTCACAAATGCTTATCCATAGGTTGCGAAAACCCTCACTGGTGCAACAGTGAGGGTTTTCTTTGTCAAAAACACACCTGTATATGATTGTAAAAAAATAGAAAATAGGTTATAATATTTCCATAAAATTTTTTGTGGAGGTATTTTTTATGAAAGACGGTTTTTTGCGTACAGCGTGTGCCACTCCGAAAATTAAAGTTGCCGACTGTGCCAACAATGCCAAAAACATTATCGCTATGGCAAAAGAAGCGGCGGATAACGGTGCTTCCCTTGTTGTTTTTCCCGAACTTTGTATTACGGGCTACACTTGCTCCGATTTATTTTTGCAGAGGTCGCTTCTTTCCTCCGCAGAAAAAGCGCTCGGTAATATTCTCGAACAGACAAAGGAACTTGACGCAGTTATCGTTGTCGGACTGCCGATAGCAAACGGTGCATCACTATATAACTGTGCCGCTGTTTTGTGCAAGGGCGCTATTCTCGGTCTTGTCCCGAAGAAGAATATCCCGAACTATTCGGAATTTTACGAATTAAGACATTTTACGCCCGCAAGCGGCGAATCTATCGATCTGGAATTATGCGGTCGGACTTGCACCATCACACCCGATATAATTTTTGAATGCCGCTCTATGCCCGAATTCAAACTCGGTATCGAGATATGCGAGGATTTATGGACTGCTGAACCTCCGTCGGGCAAGCTGGCACTGTCAGGGGCAACCATCATCGCCAATCTTTCGGCAAGTGATGAAGTGATCGGAAAAGCGGATTATCGCCGTATGCTGGTAAAATCGACTTCCGCAAGACTTCTTTCCGCTTATCTTTATTGCAGCGCAGGTCAAGGCGAAAGTACAACGGATATGGTATTTTCGGGTCATAATCTCATTTGCGAAAACGGCACAACACTTGCGGAATCAAAGCGTTTCACAACAGGAATCATTTATGCCGATGTTGACTTGCAAAAGCTGGAGGGAGAACGCAGACGCTCCAACACTTTTGTCAATCCCGAAAAGTACAAAGAAGTTCCCTGTGTTGCGTATTTTGATTTGCCCGTTAAACATCTGACACTGAACAGACCTATCAGCAAAACGCCTTTTGTTCCCGAAAGCAAGATCAATCTTGAAGAACGCTGTGAAGAAATTCTGACGATTCAGGCAACAGGTCTTGCGACGCGCATTGAGCATACGAATGCAAAATCGGTGGTGATCGGACTTTCGGGCGGACTGGATTCCACACTGGCATTGATCGTAGCGGTTCACGCAATGGACAGGCTCGGACGCGACAGAAAGGATATTATTGCCGTGACAATGCCCTGCTTCGGCACAACAAAGCGTACCAAAAGCAATGCGGAAATTCTCGCGGAAAGCTATGGGGTGTCATTCTGTGACATCGACATATCAAAATCTGTCACACAGCATTTTGAGGACATCGGACAGGATATTCATACCTTTGATGTTACCTATGAAAACGGTCAGGCTCGTGAACGTACACAGGTATTAATGGATATTGCCAACAAAACCGGCGGTTTTGTAATTGGTACGGGTGATTTGTCGGAATTGGCACTCGGCTGGGCAACCTATAACGGCGACCATATGTCAATGTATGCTGTTAATGCCTCCATCCCGAAAACATTGGTGCGTCACCTTACTGCTTATGAGGCTGACCACACGGAGGGCAAGCTGAAAAATGCACTTCTCGACATACTTGATACGCCTGTCAGTCCCGAACTGTTGCCGCCGAAAGACGGAGAGATCGCACAGAAAACAGAGGACCTTGTAGGACCGTATGAACTGCACGACTTTTTCCTGTACTATTTTGTACGTCTTGGATTTACGGCAGACAAAATCTACCGTCTTGCCAAGATCGCCTTTGAGGGTGTTTATGACAACGAAACGATCAAAAAATGGCTGCAAACATTTATCCGCCGTTTCTTCTCACAACAGTTCAAGCGTTCTTGTCTGCCCGACGGACCAAAAGTCGGTACGGTAACACTCTCTCCCCGTGGTGACTGGCGTATGCCGAGTGACGCAGTAAGCACGGAATTTATGCTGAATGATTGACAATTCAAATAACAATTCAAACTTTTTTGCGGTATTATCCGCAGGTGATGATTAATGATACCTACAGAGTTTGGTATAATTGAGGACATTAATGAAACGGACAACTATGACTACAATCCGAAAAAATACGGTTGTGTTGCAATCGATGACGATTTGTATATCAACGATTGGTGGCACAGACTTTTATTGATGAAAACATATTTCAACAATCTGAATCATCCCGAATTCGGTTTAGCCAGATGGGGAATCACGATCATCCCCCCTGAAAGTCTGCCTATGCTGCAAGAGATCGTTCTTTCCGACAGAAGAATTGCCAAAGATGACCGTCTTGCGGCATTGGCTGCCAAAATTCAGGACGCTGCCTTGCGTGGAAAATATATGATTCATTACGGAGTGTGATTTGATGCTTTTACAAAAGGGGATTACGGGATTTTCGGATTGCAGAAATCCTCTGCAAACAACTGAGAACTTTCAGTTGTTTAAGACAATCTGCTATACAGCTGCCGCAGCCTTCAATGCTGAAATCATCGAAATATCCGACAATCAATATCCACAGAATTATTTTTCTGCAAACATACTGTTAAACGGAAAAAGTATCTGTATTCTTTTGAATCGTTACTATCCCATTATCGGCTTTACAAGAGAACTGCACGGCAGTAAATATTTTATTGACTGTAAAGAATTATTTTCAATGCTGTCATATCAATATAATGTGATTGCCTGCGATAGGCTGAATGCCCCGTTTGATAACTGCCCACACGCTCTTGACAAGTGTGAGTTACAACAAATCGAATACTATCGACCGACATCCATCGGAAATATTATT
>CADCRH010000142.1 GCA_902803805.1 uncultured Ruminococcus sp. | reverse complement strand
TGACATTGAATATGACATTGACGACATTGAATCCAAAGTACCGGAACTTGATCACAATGTATTTTCTCCGACGGAAGATTGGAAAACACTTGATATTGTCGAGATCCCACAAGGAACAAATGTCATTCCAGCAGGTGCTTTTGCCAATTTTGAAAATATGAAAAAACTCATCATTCCCGAAGGTGTGGAAGAGATCGGTGATTTCGCATTCCACAACTGTCAATCACTTGTTTCGGTACAACTTCCCGACAGTCTGGTCGAGATCGGCACATCGGCATTTGCTGAATGTATATCGTTGGAAGAGATCAATCTGCCGTCAAAAGTAACCAAACTGTGGGCAACCTTTAACGGCTGTTCTTCCTTAAAGGATGTGCATACACAAAGTCATACATTAAAGCGTATCGGACCTTATACATTTTGCAATTGTTCTTCGCTACAGTATTTTTGCAATACTTTTTCACTGACGGAAATCGGTGAATATGCGTTTTCCGGATGTACAGCACTCGGAAACTTTTCACTTCCCAATGCTCCCATCGATGTCGGAGCATTTGCTTTCCTCAACTGTACGGCACTGACATCGGTGACCTATTGGGACAAACCGCCCAAAAGCACCGATATTGCAGCGGATACGTACACGGAGAAGCAAGCGGAACTGAAAAGTATCATTGAAAGCAGTTGTCAAACCATCAATGATGATCATAATAACCCATTTGGCAGTGATAATAGACCTACCCGAAAACTAAAACTTTTGATCAAAAGTGATGTTGGCACAAAGATTAACTGGTGCATTTTTGCACGCACTTTTAAAACAAAAAATCCATTTTTGAAGAAGTCTAATTTTGATTTCAGTGATGATTCTATGGAACAATTTGACCGCTATTACACAAATCCTCACTTTATCAATGAGAACTGTTTTATGAATTGTACGGCAATGCGCTCCGCAGAATTGCCGGACGGGATCACCATTATACAGAACAACGCTTTTGAGGGCTGTTGTACGCTTGAGAGAATTGAAATTCCCCACAGTGTTGATAGCATTAAACCAAATGCTTTCATTGGCTGCCACAAACTGAACACCATAGAGTTCTCTTAACGATAAAATGAAAAATTTCCCACAGAAAACCCTCCACAGTTTTACGAAATTCGCAGAACTGCGGAGGGTCATTGTATATTGTACTGTTATCTTATACTAATACCTGATAAAAAATAGACAGTCTTTGCGGTCTACTTTTCATCAGGTATTAGTATTAATCTGTCTGCTTTTCTTGCACAACAAACCACGGAATACCGTTGTGATTCATTCCAACAGCCTCATAGCCATCGGTAACAAGATTTTTGTTGGTAGAAGTCCCAATCGTTCCTTTGTTATATTCTTTACCAATTGACGGGTCGAAATTAACAAAAAACCGCCGTAAACTTTAAAATCATCTTGGTTGGCTGCATTGATCAAGTAGTAATTTCCATACGGTGTATAACTTGAGAACGTTCCGCCATAGATGGTAAGCAAAAGTTATTTCAGCTTATTTATCACAACCATCCAACTCGCCCCATTTAAACTTCGTTTCGTCAGAAACAATATATGATTAATAAAATTTGTGTATAATTGTATAATATATTTTGTTCATCATTCCTTTTAGCATAAAAATACCTCAAAAAGTCAGACATTATACCATATTATCTAACTTTCTGAGGTATTTCAAATACATTTTTGTAGCTTTTCTCAATCGGTTTTCTTTATATCATCCTTAGTGAAAGGCTTTTTGGAGCTTGTGACGGGACTCGAACCTGCGACCTGCTCATTACGAATGAGCTGCACTACCAACTGTGCTACACAAGCATAATATTTATTTTGCTATAATACTATAACAAATTTTTTCTCATATGTCAAGACTGTTTTTGCAAAATCTATTTAAAAATATTTCTAAATACCTATTGACAAGATAAAAAATATTTGCTATATACTATTTAGAAAGTTTTCTAAATAGTATTACAAAAGGAGAACACAATGATTAAGCTGAATGATCTGATCCTGTGGATTTTAGCGTTGATTCCGCTGACGGTCAACGCTGCCGCATACAGCAGACTTCCGAAGGAAATCAATATCGTTTTCGGCGGCGAAACAATGCCGA
>CADCRH010000141.1 GCA_902803805.1 uncultured Ruminococcus sp. | reverse complement strand
CATTAAATAATCTTTTAACTATATTTTGAAGGGAGAAGCGTATGTCTACTATTAACTATGAAGCTTTAAAAAAGAATATTATTTATGTTATAAAAGAGTCGCAGATAAAAATAGGTTATTCTCATAATTCCATAAACTTGAATTATCCTCTTGATTCGTTGAACCGCTTATTTGGAACAGGTTTTAGTGAGAGCGAAATATTGCCGGTTCTGAATGCTTTTCGTGAATATGCCAAGAAGGAACTCGGTGATATAAAAATATCACTTTTTGAGGGCAGATATTGTCTTACGGTATCTGCTGAGGGAGTTGACTATGTTCACGAAAATATTAAAGACAGCGGCTTTTTGACCAATTTTATTAACTTGCTTTCCGATCATACTAAGGAACTAACAATAGATGATATTCTTCAAGTGTTTCATCAATATTCCAATAAGGTCAGTTGTACCAAAGTGGTCAATGATGAATTTAACTATGTTGTATTTTTTGAGGACGGAATTCCCGATGATTTCAGGTATTGTATAGACATTCATTCGGGACACGCGATATATCACCGACTGACTCCGGGAGATTTTGAAGCATTTGACTTTAAATTTTAAATAATGAAATTGTAACCGAAAGCATATTAAGTAAAAGTCAATGTGCTTTTTTGTCAGCAAATATCGAAATTTTCGATAAGTCTTCAATTGAATATTTTAAAAAATTAGTAATAATCACGTTTTTAAGAAAAAATAATGTATTTAATTATTAAAAACACTTGATATTAATTGTCTAATGGAGTAAAATTAAATAGTTGTTGATAGAAAAGTGGTTTTAAAAGGAGAAGGGTAATGGTTTTTGCAGATTTGTTTTTTCTGTATTTTTTTCTGCCTTTATGTTTAATTTTTTATTTTGCAAACAAACAACTAAAAAATAGAAATACTGTTTTAGTTGTTTTTTCACTGATTTTCTATGCGTGGGGTGAGCCACTGTGTTTCTTCCTGCTTTTGTTTGTTGCGTTTGTTAACTGGTTTTCGGGACGTGTTGTCGGGCGATTTGTGGATGACGAAAATACAAAAAGTGCAAAGGCTGTGACTGCATTAACTGTTGTTATCGATATTGCGCTTTTAATGGTGTTTAAGTACAGCGGATTTATCGTTGAAAATATCAATGCTCTTTTTCATTCATCTATCCCTGTTCCACAGATTTCATTGCCTATCGGTATCAGTTTCTTTACCTTTCAGGCAGTATCCTATATTATCGATTGTTACTGGGAAACAGTCGAACCTCAGCAGTCATTTAAAAAATTTCTCTTGTATCTTTCTTTGTTTCCGCAGTTGGTTGCAGGACCTATTGTCAGATACAGTGTTGTTGCTGCAGAGATTGACAATAGACGTTCAACCGCAAGCGACATCAGTGAAGGCTCAATGCGTGTGATTGTCGGTCTTGCGAAGAAAGTTATCATAGCCAATAATCTTTATGCGATAGTAACACAGTTTTTCGGTAATGATATTACAGATTTGTCATTTCTCGGAACGTGGTACACAGTGATAGCATATTCGCTTTATGTTTATTTTGATTTCAGCGGATATTCCGATATTGCGATCGGTCTCGGACGTATATTCGGTTTCCATTTTGATGAAAACTTTAACTACCCGTTTATATGCAAAACGGTAAGTGAATTTTGGCAAAGATGGCATATCTCGTTAAGCTCGTTTTTCAGAGATTATCTTTTCTATGTTCCTATCTTCGGCAAGCCGCGTAAATATCTTAATCTTTTTCTTGTATGGTTCTGTACAGGTATGTGGCACGGAGCGGAGTGGAATTTTATATTCTGGGGTTTATACTTCGGCATCTTTATTTTCATAGAAACGAAGATAGGCAAGAAACGTATGAAGAAATGGCCTTTATGGCTGACACATATATACAGTAAGTTGGTTATCGTTATCGGATTCGGGATATTTTATTTCTCTGATATTGGTCAGCTTGGAAGATTTTTTGTGAATATATCAGGTATCAGTATGCTCACGAACGGCAACAGCTTTTTTGATATTATTACGTGGAATTCGTTCCTCAACAATATTTATCTTATCATCTTTGCCACTATTGTTTCAATGCCTATTCTTCCAAAGATTAAATATTTTTTCTTTACGTGGGGCAACAATACGGTTTATACAACAGGAAAAGTACTGGGCGCCGTTGGCTGTGCATATCTGCTTGTGATGTCAAGTATTCTTCTTGTTGATGCTACCAATAATCCGTTCCTCTATTTCCGTTTTTGATTTTGAAAAAAAGGAGGAAAAACAACAATGGAGAAAAACGCTTTGAAACAAAAACCGAAACAAACAGACCAGCAGAAAATACAAAAACAACAGCCTGTTAAAACACAGAAAAAAGGTTTTAATTACTATAAGCGTTCAGTAATAAGACATTTTTCGTCAGTGATTTCGTTGATGATACTGATTCCTGTATTCGGACTTACAGCACTTTTTCTTCTTGTGTTTCCGCGTTCCGATATTTCGTACATAGAAAAAAGAGAACTTGCAAAATTTCCCGAATTTTCATTTGATAATTACTTTTCGGGAGCCTTTACAGCAGGAATAACCAATTATTATGATGATACTGTTCCGTACAGGGATGATTTTAAGAATACCGGTAACAGTTTCAAATCCAATTTCGGTATTCAGACCGGAGATTCTGTATCTGCAACGGGTAATCTAAAAGCTGCAAAGAAAAAGGAATCCTCTGAAAGCAGCACCAATCAATCAAATTCCAATAAAACATCCGAAACTTCTAAAAATTCTGCACAAACCAATATTTTGGCAGAGGAAAGCAAGCAAAAGGACTATACAAAGGAAAATGCCGAATATACTGTTGAGAACGGTATCATTGTAGTAAAGCAGGACGGTCATTATAGAGCATTGGAAATGTTCGGCGGAGGTACGGGAGATGCGTATGTTGATGCACTTAACAGCTTTCAAAGCAAAGTGAACAGTAACGTAAAAGTATATTCAATGATTGCGCCTCTTGCCAGCGAGTATTACACACCAGCGAATTATGAGGAGTTCACAGCCAACCAAAAGCAATATTTTGACGATATTGCATCACGTCTAGATAGAGATATTATAACAGTTGATATTGATTCTGTTCTTGCAAAGCATACAGAGGAGAATATTTATTTGCGAACTGACCACCATTGGACACCGCTCGCTGCCTATTATTCTGCTGAAGCGTTCGCAAGTGCGGCTAATGTTAATTTCAAAAATTTAAACACGTTTACCAAACGTAACGTTGAAGGTTTTGTTGGAACAATGTATGCTTTTACAGGTGATATAAATATTAAGAATGATCCTGAGATATTCACATATTATATTCCTGACAACAATGATAAATGCACGACCTATTATTATGACACAGCATTTAACTACAGATGGCACGGTGATTTCTTTAATGATGTCGGGGATCCTCAATCCAATGCTTATATGATATTTATGGGCGGTGATGAACAGGTTGTTAAAATCAAAACAAACGTTACCAACAAACGCAGACTTTTGATTGTAAAAGACAGTTATGGTAATGCAGAACCAGCTTGCTATATGAACTCTTTTGAAGAAATTTATGTTGTTGATATGCGTTATTTTGACCTTAATTTAGTGGATTTTACAGAGCAAATGGGAATTACCGATGTGCTTTTTACGATGGTTACATTCTCTGCTTTCGGCGATAATGCCGAAAATTTGAATAACCTTATTACACAGGAAAAGGGTCAGACAATCGTTGATAATGCTCCAAAAGAGGAACAAACAACATAAAATATAGGAAAAGGCGTAATAACAGCTTGTGTTTTACGCCTTTATTCTTAAAATGTTTCAACAGGAAAATGGAAAAGGAGATACACAAATGTACGAACTTGAATATCCTTTTGACAATGAATATATCATAACAAAAAGAAAATCCATCAAACGTACACTTCTTGCCGATGGTACAAAGCGTTTAAAGAAAAAAATTGCTGTTTTCGGTGGTTCCACAACTAACGATATTGTGGTATATTTGGAGCTGTTTCTTCTCAATAATGGAATTGAGCCGGAATTTTATCAGTCGGAATATGCACAGTATTGGCAGGATGCAATGTTTCCAAGCGCAGAACTGTTAAGTTTTCATCCTGATATTGTCTATATCCACACAACCAACCGCAATATATCAAACTATCCCACAACCGCAGACAGTAGAGAGGATGTTCAAAAGCTTCTTGATTCCGAATATGAAAAATTTGAACAGATGTGGCAGAAAATCCATCAAACATATCATTGTCCGATTATTCAAAATAACTTTGAAATGCCGTTTTATCGTATAATGGGAAACAGAGATTGCAGCGACTACCGCGGACATTCAAATTTCATCACACGCTTGAACGAAAAATTTTATGAATATGCCGATAAAACAGAAGGCTTTTATATTAATGATATAAACTTTATTTCTGCTTCATACGGTCTTAAAGAATGGAGTAATCCTTCTTACTGGAATATGTATAAATATGCAATGTGTGTTGATGCTATTCCTGAATTTTCTTTTAACCTTGCCAATATTGTGAAATCTGTGTTTGGCAAAAACAAAAAAGCTCTTGCTCTTGACCTTGACAATACCCTTTGGGGTGGAGTAGTAGGCGATGATGGAGTGGATGGCATACAGATAGGGCAGGAAACAGGTGTTGCACAGACTTATTATGAATTTCAAAACTATATTAAATCACTAAAACAGTTGGGAGTTATTTTAACAGTATGCTCAAAGAACGATTACGAAAATGCGATTGCGGGCTTGAATCATCCTGAAGGAGCTTTAAAGTCTGATGATTTTATTATTATTAAGGCGAACTGGGAAAATAAGGACAGAAATATTGTGGAAACAGCCGCAGAGCTTAATATTCTTCCCGATTCCATTGTTTTTGTTGATGATAACCCTGCTGAACGTGCAATCGTACAGGCGCAGGTATCGGGTATCAGCGTACCAATAATGGATAGTGTGGAAAACTATATAACAACTATTGACCGCAATGGTTATTTTGAGGTAACGAACTTCAGCGAAGATGATCTCAAGCGTAACGAAATGTATAAAGCGAATGTTCAGCGCGCTGCACAGCAGGCGACCTTCACAGATTATAATGAATATCTTTTGAGTCTTGATATGACCGCTGTAATAGATGATTTTATACCTGTTTATTTACAGCGTATAACGCAGCTATCGAACAAGAGTAATCAGTTTAATGTTACGACCAAACGTTATACTCCGACCGAAATGGAAGAAGTATTTAACAACAGTAACTATATTCGTCTTTACGGTAAGCTTATCGATAAATTTGGCGATAATGGTGTTGTATCAGTAGTAATCGGAAAAAAAGACGGTTTTATCCTTAATATAGATTTGTGGATAATGAGCTGCCGTGTACTCAAAAGAGATATGGAATTTGCAATGCTCGACAGACTGATTGAACGCTGCCGTGAGCAGGGGATAATGACTGTAAAAGGTTATTATTATCCGACTGCCAAAAATAAAATGGTAAAAGAGCTATATAACAAATTTGGATTTGATAAAATCAGCGAGGATAATGATGGAAATACTGTATGGCAGTTGGATGTTGCATCATATGAAGACAAAAACCACGTTATAAAAATTGAGGACAATTCCTCAATTCAATAAGTTTAAAGGAGACAGAAAAATGGATTCAAAGACAATTTATGTAAGACTGAATAAGGTGTTTCGTGATGTGTTTGATGACGATTCCATCAAAGTAACACCCAAAACAACAGCAGATGATATTGATGATTGGGATAGTCTTGAACATATCACGTTGATTAATGCTGTAGAGCGTGAATTCAAAATCAAGTTCAAAATGGGCGAAATATCCTCAATGAAAAATGTTGGAGAAATGGTGCAAATCATTGCAGCACGTGCAAAATAAAGATATTAATGACACAGGCAGTCTGATACAAAGTCGGACTGCCTGTGTGTTTTTATAAATATAGT
>CADCRH010000140.1 GCA_902803805.1 uncultured Ruminococcus sp. | reverse complement strand
GATAATCGCTGCTTTTAGAGGAATAAAGATTCTTACTTTTATAAAAATATGGAAATCATTGTTGTTTGATTAACGTGAAATTGAAAATATAATGATTGTATTGAAGATGATATATTTTTAGGCGCTGGAGGAAAGAAGGAACAAGAATGGTGACGGAGGAATTGCTGGACAAAAAACCAAATATTGATTCCAAGTCACAAGATGTTAAATTTGTTTATCAAAAGAAGCCTGTATTCAGTTTTGTGAAACGTTTGTTTGATATAGTTGTTTCTTTGATTTGTATTATTATACTGATCATTCCGTTTATCGTGGTATTTTTGATGATCGCAATGGATGATAAACACGGAAGTCCGATATTTGTTCAGAATCGTGTGGGCAAAAACGGCAAGGAATTTAAAATTTACAAATTCCGTACAATGTGTCTTGATGCCGAGGATAAACTTTCGGAGCTTCAGGAACAGAACGAAATGGACGGTCCTGTTTTTAAAATCCGTGATGACCCGAGAATTACAAAGGTCGGAAAATTTCTTCGCAAAACGAATATTGATGAGCTGCCGCAGATGTTTAATATTTTTAAGGGCGATATGTCATTTGTGGGACCAAGACCTGCGCTTCCGAAAGAGGTTGCCGAATACAGACCGAGCGACCGTTTAAGACTGTTGGTAACGCCCGGTCTAACGTGCTACTGGCAAGCAACAACGAAAAGAAATACCATCACATTTGATGAATGGATGAAGCTTGACCGTCAGTATATTATGGAAAGAAGCGTATGGGTTGACATTAAGTTGATTTTTAAAACTTTCCTCCTTATCTTCAAAAGAGAGGGTGTATAAAAAGCCTTGCAAACGTGTAAAAGCGTTTACAAGGCTTTTGGGTTATCCGTTTAAAATTCTTTCATTTTCAAAGCATTTGCCTACGGCGAATATCGCAGCAACGGTGAACACGATGTTGGTAATACAAGTGACAGCGATGGAAACTGACGAATAATCTAGCCGGATGATCTCTTTGAGTATCATCATTGTATTCCATACGGGAATACAATGATTAAGCATTCCGAGGTTTTCCACATTCCGGTTAAAATTTTCATTCATCGTGAGCATTCCCGCCACCATAATGACTAGCATTATAATAGGTGCAATATTGGTTGCCTGTTTGACGTCTTTGGCAAGCGTCGAAATAATTAACAAAATACCTGCCAAAACAAATACTGCTGTGATCGTTACCACAAAAAGCATTAAGTATTCTGTGATACTGTATGAGATCTCCATATCAAACTGCAATGCTTCCGCAAGCAGCGGCAGTGCCAGAGCCATACCGGCAAAAGCCGAAATACCGCCGATAATCGTTACAATAAAGATACACAAGGATTTCCCTGCCGCGATACTTGTCCGTTTTACGGGAGTGATCAACATTGTATTGAGAAACCCTCTTTCTTTATCTCCTGCAATCGATTCTGCGGCAAGATTCATACATACCAGAAAGACAGCCATAAAAATCATAATCGGCATAATCGTACCGAGGGTATTTCTGAAAGCGGCATTTTCATCACCCAGATCATAAGCGGTGTTTTCACTGGAATTGACAGTAAACACTTTCGGCTGAAATGCATTCAAATAGACAGCGGCTTCATTATAGGCATTGAGCGAATCACTGTTTTCGGAATTGTACCAGATCTGTATTTCCGAGAGATTATCCGAACCGACATCGGCAACTTTAAAATCCTGCGGAAATACAATTAATAGTTCGGCATTTTTATTTGCGATGTCATTCTTGACGGTTTCGATGTCATTCCGTGTTGTTTTTTGAAATTGAAGGGTTTCCAGCCCCGGCTCCATATCATCGGGAGCGTTGACATAATATGCCGATACTTCCGTATTTCCGGTATTTTGTGCCTGTGCCATCACCGACATAAGAAGCGAATAGCCGAATACGATGGCAAAAGGAATCAGAATGATCTGTATTAATATCAGTTTATCCGTAAAGCAGGATCTCAGTTCTTTTTTGGCGACTGTCCATATATCATTGAAATTCATTATTGATTCTCCTTACACTTTATAGGTTATTTTGATATTTCAAATAGTAATCATAAAAAGCGTCCTCAAGTGATTTTCCCACTTTCAGATTGTCAAGAGTATCATTAACGGCAATCTGACCGTCAATGATCATTGCGGCTCTGTCGCATACCTTTTCCACAAGGTCAAAGAGATGCGTGGAAATAATGACACATTTTCCGCGTTTTTTCATATCAAGAATAAAGTTTCTTACATCACGCGCAGAAATAATATCCAGTCCGTTGGTCGGCTCATCAAGAATAATAAACTGTGGGTCGTGAATGACCGATATAGCAAGGGAAACCTTTTGGCGCATACCCTGTGACAGCTTGCTGATCTTTGTATCAGCAAAGGAAGAAATTCCGAAAGTATTGAAAAGTTCCTCTTTTCGGATTTCAGTCTGCGGCTTCGGAAGATGGTAAAGTCGTGAAAAGAAATCAAACATTGTATTTGCGGTTGCTTTCATATCCAGTTTCAGGTCAGTAGTCAAAAATGCCAGTTTTGCACGAACCTGTTCGGGATATTTTACAGCGCTGATGTCATTGTAGAAAACATCACCGCTGTCGGGCTTGATCAGCGTTGCAAGCATACGCATAGTGGTTGTTTTTCCTGCGCCGTTGGGTCCTATCAGACCGAAAACTTCTCCCGAATTTGCAGTGAAGCTGATGTTGTTGACCGCCGTCTTTTTTCTTTCGGTCAGGTCAAGCGCTTTTCTTTGTTTTTCGCTCAAAGTAAAGGTTTTAACAAGATTTTCTGCTCTCAGTGTTTCCATAACGTCCTCCTTATTTTTTGTTTGACAGGTGTTGTTTGTATATTTGATTGGAATATATGGCAGCAATAATTGATGCGGCAATCATCAGCACCGGCATCAAAATCAATGCCGTTACGGTGTCGAATATCAGTGTTTCCGTAATGATAAGAATACCGCACAGTACCATAACGAACCCCGTAAATCTGTTGGCTTTGAGCCAGACCGTACTGTCGGCATTGTT
>CADCRH010000139.1 GCA_902803805.1 uncultured Ruminococcus sp. | reverse complement strand
GAAAGAAGCGGCACAGAATGCCACGATCAAAGATGCCTTAGCCTACAGCGGCTTAACAGATACCGTCACCGATTCCAATATCGGTAATTTCGCTTATTACACTTTGGGTTCCAACAAGGACACGATCGTTGTGTATGACGCATCCAACTCCGATTTACAACAGCTTTCACTGTCAACAAAACTGGGAGATCTGTACACGTAAATTTTAAAAGTCAATCCAAAAAACGGAAAATTTCAAAAAGTTTTCAACAATTATGTAGATGGAGATAATCCGGCATAAGCAAGTCATTTTTGGCATAAAAAAGCTGTCCCTTTATGGGGCAGCTTTTTTGATGATCTCGATTGTTTTTCCGTCGGTTTTGATAATTCCCTCATCAACCATTCGTCCCAGCTCTCTCGATAACGCACTTCTGTTCACGCCGAGAAACTGCGCCAGTTTTGTCTGGTTGAACGGCAGTTTTACAATGCCGTTTTCTGACGGCATACTGTACAAATAAGCAAGAACTTTATTTCGCAGTGTACGCTGACTGTATATTCTGAGCTTCGTGTCAAGAAAAATATTCTGACAGGCAAGAAGCCGCATCATGTTTGCCGCTATCCGCATTTGACTGCCGCACGGATATGACTGCCCGAAAAAAACGCTCATATCCAAAAAAAGTATATCACATTCCGTTACCGTCCGTATTTTTACAGTGCTTTCGTGCGGCTCCGAACAGACAAGCGCCGTTCCGAAAATATCCCCCTCCCCGATCTGAGTTTCATCTGCCTGAACAAAACCGCTATAAAACAATTGCTCTGCCCTTCCACTCAAAACAATTCCGCTTGGTATCTTCGTATCGCCTATCTTCAGTATCGATTCATTCTCCCCGAAATGACGTACCTCTGCGCGTAAATATTCCAATAATTCCGCATATTCGCTTTCGGGTATGCCCTCAAAAATACAGCATTTTCGTAAAATCTCCCCGTACTGTCTGCAAATCTGTTCTTCATTCATATTAACACCATCCGAAAAAGTTGATACTATTATTATAATACAAATCTGTTGCCTCGGCAACGAAAGAATCTTGACAACAGTACAATATTTTAGCCGAATCATACCAAAACAGCATAAAAACCCGATTTTCGGAAAAGATATTCATTAAGTAGGGAGAGTGATTTTGAAATGGGTGAACTCAATAACAGAAAAACGGCAGTCATCGGCTGCGGCTTTGTCGGTTCGGCTTCGGCTTTCGCCATTATGCAAAGCGGACTTTTTTCGGAAATGGTGCTGATCGATTCCAACCGGAACAAAGCGGAGGGCGAAGCACTCGATATAAGCCACGGACTGCCTTTTGCCAAGCCAATGAAGATCTATGCAGGCGATTATGACGACATTGCGGACGCCGCTGTGATCATTGTGACGGCAGGCGCGGCGCAAAAGCCCGACGAAACGCGCCTTGACCTTGCCAAGAAAAATATCGAAATATTCAAAGCGATTGTTCCCGAAATTGCCAAACACAATCAGGACGCCATTCTGCTGATCGTGTCCAATCCTGTTGATATTCTGACCTATACCGCCGCAAAACTGAGCGGCTATCCCGACAACAGAGTATTCGGTTCGGGAACGGTGCTGGACAGTGCCCGACTGAAATATCTTCTCGGGGAACATCTGCACGTTGACAGCAGGAGCGTTCACGCCTTTATCATCGGTGAGCACGGCGACAGCGAAATTGCTGCCTGGAGCAGCGCGAACGTTTCGGGGATCGATTTAAATACGTTCTGTGAAATGCGGAATTTTTACCATCATCGGGAATCAATGGAGCGTATTGCCGAAAATGTCAAAAACAGCGCCTATGAGATCATCAATAAAAAACAGGCGACCTATTACGGCATTGCAATGTCCGTCAGACGCATTTGTGAAGCGATCGTGCGTGACGAAAAATCCATTCTGCCTGTATCGAGTATTCAGCACGGCAATTTCGGAATCTCGGACGTTGCGTTAAGCATTCCCGTGATTGTCGGCAAAAACGGCGTGGAAAGCACTGTACCAATCAACCTCAGCGAAAGCGAAAAAGCTGCTTTGCAGGCTTCTGCCGAAAAACTGAAAGCGATCTTAGAGCCTGTTTAATATCTGTACCGTGCGGACTTTTGCAGCATCATTTTTTCGATAACAAGGAAAAAATGCGCAGGCACACTGACGTATGGCAAGTCTTTTTGACGCAGTTAGCGGAAAAATGTGCCAAAAAGCTGTGCGGTACTAAGATTTTAAACAGGCTCTTATATTGAATAAATCCGATTCTCGTTTCGTGAGGGCGGTGATTTCGGTTCTTCGTCGGAATATCCGACAGCACAATGTCCGATTCCCTCATAGTCGCCCTCAATTCCGAGAGATCGTAACAGGTTCTTTCCGAAATCGCTGTCAAATTCTTCCTTTGTCCTGTGTATCCAACAGCTTCCAAGACCAACGGAATGAGCGGCAAGCATTAAATTCCCTATTACCAAACTGCCGTCATACACATAGGTTGGTACTTCTCTCGGTGCAAGAACGATCAGAATGACAGGTGCATTATAGAATGGGTCAAAGCCCTCATTCCAACCGCCGATCTTACGGTTTTCCTCCGCAATTTGATCTCTTGTTTCCTTGTCGGTCACGGCGATAATAACAGGTGACTGCTTTCCCCTGCCGCTTGCCGCATAAAGACCTGCGTTGATGATCTCATCGATTTGTTCCTGCTTTGGCATATCCGATTTGAATTTGCGTGTACTTCTGCGGTCAATCATTGCTTGTATGATTTCGTTCATTATTTTTCTCCTTTGCAATTGAATTTTATGATAAAGATAAATGGCTTTAAACGATTCGGAGCTTCCAGTACATTTTGAAAAATGAGTGATAGCCTCTGCCCACTCCCACCACATTGCCGTCATTTTTCAGACCGAAAGTATAGTTATAGTTAGCGGCTATGGCAACAATATCTTTCCAATGGAACACATTACATTCTCCGTATTTGTTTTTGCCGACAGCCGCCACGGTTCCGTCCGATTTTAATGCTACAATAT
>CADCRH010000138.1 GCA_902803805.1 uncultured Ruminococcus sp. | reverse complement strand
TTAGAAAGTCAGGTGCTTTATGATCAATCTTACTCCCGGAAAATTGCAGCCGTTCAGGATCACAGGCGGTTGGAACATTATGTGGAATCATTTTCGTGATGTTGATGTTGAAACATTAGACCCGAATAAAGAAGATGATTGGCTGTTTTTAGTTCAGGATATAACATATATTGTCCGTAATGATGAACATAAGGTAAATCATATTTGTGTAGATTTGGGCTGGTATCCCGAAGCAGACCCGAACGGAAAATTTATATTATATGTGATACAAAATCAGGATTGGGAAAAACCGCTTGAAGAATTTTCTTCAAGAAATGTTCGTGATATTGCGGAAAAAATGGGGGATTTTTTGCAGAAGTATGTTACACAATAACAGGTGATAAAATGAATTTGAAAGTGATGTGAATATTGCAATTGTCTGTTCCGAATATGATAGAAAGAAGTGATCAACTAATGCTGTTGAAAATCGTGTTTGATGTCAGTGAGCATTGGCAGAACGAATCGTGCCAGTTACTGGACGGACGATTGCTGGAGGATATTTCGTTATCGGATCAACTGATTTATATGAAAGGCTTTGACCGAGAATATGTATTAAAAGAATTTCATCAAAATCTTGAAGACGATAAGCCGCTGTATATTGACAATATTTCATATGAAACCGTTCATTTGCGGAAGATCATTGCGTACAGAAAAAATTTTGATTATCTTTGTGCAGGGATGACCGCAAGATTGTTTTGTGAACTGTCCGAGAATATGCCACTAAAAGATTATTTTCTGTTTAAAATGGTGACAGATACCAAAGACATCACGGAGGTTTTTATCAGGGCAAAAAATAAATATGTCTTTACGGATAAAGCACATTTTATCCAACGAATGGATCAAATCATTGCTTCTCACAGCGGCTTGATACTGGATTACGATGACGGGGCAGGAGAGAACTGGGCGGTCATTGTTCATAAGAATAAGGGAAAGGTCTGTATGATACATACAAAAATAGGGATTGTCTTTCTGAAAAAAGATAGTGATCTATTCTTAGGAAAGGTTTTCGATGATTTATTTGATGATTTGTATGTTGAACTGGCAGAAGATTTCAGTACGGAACAATGGCATATCGATCTTGCTCGGCTCATTCAAGAAGTACCCGAAATTGATTGGCACAGCAATGAAAATACCGTTAACAGAAATCGGTTTTCGTTGGACGATCTGTATTTTGCAACCGTATAAAAAGAAACTGCACGGATTTTTATGTCCGTGCAGTTTCTTATATCCATCTGAACAGGAATTTTCTTGGTTTTTTGATAACGGGAAGATCAACACTGTTGCCGTTGAAGATATTGCTGCTGTTTTCGATCAGCCAGTCCGTGTATTGTGTGCCTAACTTTTTTTCCGTATATCGGTAGGCAGCTTTTGTGTTCGGCGGTCTGCGTTTGATAGAATGGGCGTCACTGCATATGATATGAGCAAGCTCCCATTTGATATACTGTAACGCATTGGGTGAGCCTGACGCTTTTATCACCGCCGAAGCATTTACCTGTGCCAGACAGCCCATCATAATCAAGTCGTACAGTTTCGTGGGGTCAGCCGTAAAGAAAGCATAACGCTCAACGTGCGCCAGTATGGGGGAATAACCTCGGTCAAGAAGATTTGTCATTGTTTCCTTGATACCGTAAGGACGGCTGTTGAACGGAAATTCTATCAAAATATAATTGGTGCCTTCAAAACAAAGAGGGTCAACGTCGCTTTCTATCAGCTTCATACTGAAATAGACCTCTGCACCGAGTTTTGTTTCTATCCCGATCGTTTGAAAACGTTCGTCAGCCGACAGCCGTTCAAAGCTTTCTGCCCTTGCCCGTACAAAATCCTCGATGGAGATTTTTCCGAAGTTGAAATGCGGCGTAAAAACCAGCTTGTCAATTCCTTGTTTTTGTTGAAGCTTTAAAAGTGCGATCGATTCATCAATGCTTCCCGAACCGTCATCAATTTCGGGCAATATGTGACAGTGTAAATCTATCATTATTTTTTTCCTTTTCCTGCGTTGTCACCGCTTCCGTAGTAATAGTAGTAATTGTAAGCGGAATAGTTGGAATAAGAACCGGAAGATTTTTCGCTGTATTTGCTGTATATCGCACCGAGAAGTTTGACACCTGCCGTTTCAAGGTTCTTTTTAGCCTTAATAACAATATTTTTTTCGGTTGAATTATGGCTGATCACCATAATGGCACCATCCATATATTTTCCAAGGGCGGCTGCGTCCGTCACCAGAAGTACAGGGGGTGTATCATAAATCACATAATCATATTCTTCCTCAAGGGCTTTTACAACCATTCCCATTTTTTCGCTTGAAAGAAGCTCCGAAGGATTCGGCGGTGTAGAGCCTGCAAGAAGAATATGCATATTGGTGTTTGTCACCTTGCGTATCGCGGCGGAAATGTCACATTCTCCTTTTAAAACAGTGGTCAGACCATCAACACCTCGTTTTGAGTTGATGAATTTATGGACGCTCGGACGGCGAAGATCGCATTCTACCAAACAAACTTTTTTGTCGTAGCCCGAAAGCGTAAGTGCCAGATTGACGGATATATTCGTTTTTCCCTCATTGGCAAGGGAGGAAGTGATCATAATGCTTTTGCATTTCTGCGCAGCAGCAATAAATTCAATATTCGTGCAAAGCATTTTATATGCTTCAACATACGAAAAAGGAGCGTTTGCATCTCCCACACTGAAAAGCTGTTTTGTAACAGGTTTTTGATGCCTTTTCTTTTTCATTATTTTTTGAACTCCTTTTCGTCAATTTCAGGAATGATACCGATAAGAGGAATATTAAGCGTGTTTAAAATATCGTTTTCCGTCTTGAATGTATTGTTGAAAAACTCTTTGAGGAAAACGACCGCAAGCGTTAAAACGAATCCTACCATAGCGCCCAAAAGAGCATTCTTTTTGGTGTTCGGGCTGACAGCATTTCCATTGTTGGAAATTTTTGATTCGCTGATCACCTTGACGGAACCGGCTTCCACCTTATCCGCAATGATCGGCGGTGCGACCTTAACGATTTCCGCAACGACTGATTCCGCAAATTTTGCGTCGGTGTTCTGCATACTGATCTCAATTACCTGCGTTGAGTTGACAGTGGAAACACTGATGGATTTGCTCAGTTTTTCGTAGGACATATTGAGTCCGAGGTCATCAATCACCGGTTGCAGAACTGTATCGGATTTGATAATAATGGCATAAACGTCCGCAAGGTCTTGTGCTGCCGTGATTTCCGTGTAGTTAACAGAGGTTGAATCACTCTTTTTATTGTTGACGATAAGCATTGCACTTGCCGCATACTGTTTGGGAATAAAGAGCTTGGAGTAGGCATAGGCGCCGGCTCCGAACAGCAGTGTGACAATAATCAGTGCAATAATATTCTTTTTGATGATGCCAAATATCACTCTGAGGTCAATTTCAGTTTCCTTTTGATTTTCGATATTCTCGTCCATTAGCTAATCTCCTGTCATAATTTATTTACCTACACTAACACACATAAAATTATAAACATTTGGGTTCACTGTGTCAATAAAAAAAACTGTTTTTTTAACTTTTTTCACTAAAACAAAGAGCCGCAACATTTTTTTGTAAAGGTTGTATGGTTGGAATGATACCAGTGAAGAATGAAAGGTAAATCAATTATATTCTCAGTGACATACTCCCCCACCTATAGAGGTGGGGGCTTCTCGCTCAAGTACGGCAACCCGTACAGTATCAACGAGCTATCCCCGTGTGT
>CADCRH010000137.1 GCA_902803805.1 uncultured Ruminococcus sp. | reverse complement strand
ATCGGCTTTTTTTACAGCAGATTCCGATTTCAAAGGATTTTGTGTATCGTTGACATAAATGCCATAGGCGACCTTTAAATTCCTTCTCTTTCAACGCTGGCAAATTTGCCTGTAGTAATCATAACCAACAATGCAAATAATGAAAAGCCCACTATTGAGATAGAAAAAACAAAATCCATCTCGTGATTGATAATTCCGTATCGCAGAGAATATTCCGACGGCATAAGCGTTATATTTTCAGCACCGTTCAAAGAGCAGCCGTCAGGAATCGTACATTTTACAGTGATTGTACTGCCCCACGAGGTTTTGGGAATATTAGCAGTTACCAGTATATTTCCCAGTTCACCGCCTTGTCGGATAATATCTTTTCTGTATTCATACAGAATACCGTCCTCGTCTGATAATATTTCAATGGCACAATTATATACAGTGGTACATAATGTTGTATTTTCATACGGACAGACATCGGGAAGTGTTATATACACAGATAAATGGTATCTCCCTCGTTGGCATTTTTAAAGTCTTTGTCAGGGAAATTTTCTATACTGCCGTCAACCTTATGTACAGAGAAGATGACACTGTCATCAATGCAGTATTGTTTGTATTCGCTTAAATTACAAAAAAACTGAAAACCGATAGCGATCGCAATATATATGATAATAATATCAAAAAGCATCAGTAAATGCTTTTTAGTCGAATTTTTATCTGAAAATTCCAAAGTTTTACTCTCCTTTATCATTTTAAAAATAAAGAAAGTGTCAAATATATTATAAATTAAAAATTATATAAAATCAATAGTTTTTTATCCAAACATTATGTTATTTCGGATATAAAGCTTATGACTGTCTTTGTGCAGAAAAGTGATTTACCTATAAAATACAGGGTATTATAGGAAATATCTATACTTAACGATAAGTATTTAAAATTAGACAAAATTTTTGTTACTATGCTATTATATAGTCAGGTCAGTGATATAAAAATATAACAAAAAGTGCAACTTATTTATTTTTGTTGTGAATTAGGATTATTTCGGAAAGGAATATTGTGAAAATATGGCGAAAAAAATAAATCTGGAAATGAGTAGTGTAGAAAACCGAGAAATGAGATTGGGAACCATTATCGCTTGGGACGGAAAAGCCTCGGAGCTAGTTGAAGCCTCGGATTACGATACAAGAAAAGAAAAGAAGCGAGGAAATTCGACAAAGGGTTGCGGCGGCGGAAAGGGCAAAGCCTGTCGGCTTTGCGAGCTTCGTACCCCTTTCAATCAGCAGACAATGTGCGCGAATGCGATCGTAGAATGTCAGATCGGCAACCTGACAGACTGTATTTTGATCCAACATTCGCCTATCGGCTGTGCAGCAGATAATGCGTGGTTCAATCTTGCGTTTAAAATGGGTTTGAGCCGCCGCAATAAGCCGGTACAGAATCTTCAGATTTTCTGTACCAATCTGCTGGAAAAGGATATGGTATTCGGAGCAAGCGATAAACTCCGTCAAACAATACGTGAAGTGAAGGAAAGATTTAATCCTAAAGCAATTTTTATTTCAATGTCGTGTTCGACTGCGATTATCGGTGAAGATATTGACAGTATTGCAGATGAGCTGGAACCGGAAGTCGGTGTACCTGTTGTACCGCTTCACTGTGAGGGATTCAGAAGTAAGCACTGGAGTACAGGATTTGATATTTCACAGCACGGTGTCGCACGTCAGATCGTCAAGCGTAACCCGACAAAGCAAAATGATTTGATCAATATTGTTGCTCTTTGGGGAACGGATTATTTTACAGACCTTTTGAAACCTCTCGGACTGCGTGTCAACTATATGATCGATACTGCATCTTATGATGAGTTGGCGCAGGCGAGTGAAGCAGTCGCAACAGCGACTTTCTGTCATACACTCGGTTCATATATGGCAACCGTTCTGGAACAGCATTTCGGTGTTCCGCAGATAGATGCGCCCCAGCCTTACGGGTTTGCGGCAACCGATGAATGGCTCAGAGCAATCGCAAAGATCGTGGGAAAAGAAGCGGAAACAGAAGAATATATCAAATCCGAGCACGAGCGTGTAATGCCGAGAATTTTGGAACTAAGAGAAAAATTCAAAGGGGTAAACGGATTTATTATGACAGGCTCCTCCTATTCGCACGGATTGATTTCCGTTTTGAAGGAGTTGGGAATCGGTGTTCAAGGTTCTATTGTATTCCACCACGACCCGGTCTATGACAGCGGAGCGGAAAATCAGAACACACTGAAATATTTGGTGGATAATTATGGCGATGTGGAACACTTTACGGTCAGCAAAACACAGGCATATCAGCTTCCGCAGGTATTCCGCCGCGTAAAAACGGATTTTGTTATCATTCGTCATCAGGGACTTGCTCCCGAAGCTGCAAAACTCGGTATTCCGGCATTGGCACTGGGCGATGAGCATATTCCCGTAGGCTATGACGGTATGATTCGCATTGGTGAGATTCTGCTTGATATTCTGGCAAGAAAACGTTTTAATCAGGTTTTGAAACGTCACGTAAGTTTGCCTTACAGTGATTGGTGGCAGAGTCAGGACGATCCTTTCCTCTTGTCGAAGCACCCCGAAGTATTGGATGAAATCGTTAAATGATAAATATTATTGCAGACCGCTTTCAGCGGCAGAACGGAGAATTTAAATATGGCAAAAACAAATGTAAAAAGCGGAACTATTGTACACCCGCATTACGGATGTACAGTCGGGGCAGCCTATACGGTTGCCGCGATCAAAGGCGGTGTACCGATTGCAAACTGCGGACCGGGCTGTATGTATAAACAATTCTTTCTGTTAAGTTTTGACAATGGTTTTCAAGGCTCCGCAGGCGCAGGCGGCGGTAACGTTCCGAGTGCCAACGTCGGTGAAAATGACATTGTATTCGGCGGCAAAAAGAAACTGGACGAACTGATCAAATCATCTCTTGCAGTAATGAAGGGCGACTTGTTTGTCGTGCTGACAGGTTGTTCGGGCGAATTGATCGGTGATGATGTTCCGTCTGTAGTAAGACAGTATCAGGAAAAAGGTTATCCTGTTGTTTATGCCGATACGGGTGGATTCAAGGGTACCAACCTGACCGGACACGAAATTGTTATCGAGTCGATCATAGAACAATATGTCGGAGATTATGACGGTGAAAAGGAAAAGGGCTTGATCAATCTTTGGTTTGAAACACCGTATTTCAATCAGAACTGGCGCGGAGATTATCTGGAGCTTGTGCGGATTCTTCGTGCATCCGGCTTCAAAGTCAATGTGTTGTTCGGAGCGCAAAGCGGCGGTGTGGAGGAATGGAAAAATATTCCGAAAGCGCAGTTTAATTTGGTGGTATCTCCGTGGGTAGGCGTAAAAACCGCAGAGCTTCTCGAAAGAAAATATCACCAACCGTATCTGCATATTCCCGAAATACCAATCGGCGAGGAAGCGACCACTGCCTTTATTCGCAAGGTTGTAGAATATGCAGGAATTGATAAGGAGCCATCCGAAAAATTCATTAAGGAAGAAGCAGAGCTTTACTACTATTTCCTTGAGCATTTTGCAGAATTTTTCTCGGAATATTGGTTCGGATTGCCGTCACAGTTTGCGGTCATCGGTGACAGTAGTTATACATTTGCTTATACAAAGTTCCTGTCCGACCAGATCGGTTTGATTCCCGTAAAGCAGATCATCACAGATAATCCGCCGAAACGTTTCAGAGAGGGGATCAGTGACCTGTTCCGTCATATTTCCGATGAGGTTTCTGTAGAAGTTGAGTTTATAGAGGACGGTTATCTGGTAGAGGAATCACTTCGCAATACAGACTTCGGTTCAGGTGTTCCGTTGATTCTGGGCACCACTTGGGAAGCAGATGTTGCCGCCGAGAAAAAGGGTCTGTTGATAGAGGTAGGACCCCCGACAACGGAGGAAGTCGCTATCAATAAAAGCTATATAGGCTACAGAGGTGCATTTACACTTTTAGAGAGAATTTATACCGCCACCGTAGGCGGAAAATAAGATACAGACTAAGCCTGTTCAAGATTTCATTATGAGATCTTGAACAGGCTTATTTTTTGCTTGACATTCAAAGAGTATCGTAGTATAATATTAGTATTCTTTTGATATTATTTATTTAATACTATCAAAAGAATACTATGAAATATTATAATGACTACCGGAATTTTGGAAAAACAATTATAGGGAATAAAATTGTACTATTTTTACAATAAAAAGGTTGCACTCGAAAAATGGAAAGGTTATAATAAAAATATAATTTTTGTGTTTGGAGGGGTGCCTGTGGAGCGGATAGCCTTAAAATATGGGGATGAAAAATCCAACAAATTTTGGCACGCAGAAAGACTGGACTGTGCATTTGCCGTCAACTGGGGCAAATGTGGAACGAAAGGAAGATGGCAGATAAAAGAATTTTCTTCTTTCGACCGGTGTGAAAAAGAGTTGGATAAGCTGATACAGTCAAAAAGAAAAAAGGGTTATACAGATGACGAAGCATTTTCCTTTGACAATGCTATATATTTTGATACAGCAGATGATGGACTGCACCCACTGACTTCACACCCGATTTTCAGAAAGTATTTCAGTAACGATATTTATTATAATTGTTTTGACGAGGAAACACCTTTCGGCAGTGATACAGGCAATGATACATTAAGATTTTTGGAAGAAACCTATTTCAAAAAGGGTGAAAAATTAAATTT
>CADCRH010000136.1 GCA_902803805.1 uncultured Ruminococcus sp. | reverse complement strand
TTCTTGTTTTTCAAGGATATTGACTAATTTCTCGAATTCTATTTTATGTGTACGGCTAGATTCAGGTTCATATTCATATAAACCATCATTTTGAATATAAGTACAAATAAAAGTATCTTTTTGTAAGGCTTTGAGATAATAATAATTTTTCTGTTGTTGTTCGAGTATCTTGTTGATTTTTTGCTCGTCGGGCAAATTTAAATATTGTTTTAATTCAATGTTTACCACTAAATCATCACTGAATCGCAATAGATCAAATTCTTTGCCGATTTGACTGATACGAAATCCGATAAGATAACCGTCAAAGATGTCAAACGATTCTGCGGATGTTTTTAATAAATCGCAAAATGAATGTAAAGAGGGAAAGTCATTCTTTGATATGGAATAGGGCGAATCTAATGGTTTTTCTGTATTGGAATATTCCTGAAAAGCTTTCGTTCCCTGAATCGCTGAGATAATATTTGTTGGTTTCATAAAGACAGATCCTTTCATTTCACTAATATTTTAGAAATGAACAGAAATTGTTAATATAGCATTAATATATCCATATTTTCAACTTTGTTTGCTATAATATAACATATTAACAGTGAAAATGCAATATTTTTTACCTAACGGTTGAAAATTGGTACAGGATAGTCAAAATATTTCACTTTGCGGAATTTGGAATTGAGATCATAATAACAATCAATATACAAAAATATAAAAAGCCGATGAAACGGTGAGATCACTCACAGCTCATCGGCTTTTTGATATGATTTGAAAATATGATTTTTTATCTGTCGGCAAGGCAGGTGTCGCCGTTTTCCAAAGCAGCGATACCCGTTCTTGCCATTTCAAGAATACCGAATTCGGAAAGTTCGCTTACCAGTGTGTCAAGCTGGCTGGGTGTGCCCGATGCACGGAACGTCAGAGAGGTTTCTCCGATATTGATGATCGATGCGTGATAGGATGATGTTACCGCAAGAATGTCGTTCTTAGCCGCGGTATCGGCATTGACCTTTATCAAAATCAATTCCGACGCTACAGAGGTTTCTTCGGGAAGAACCTCGGCTTTTTTGACATCAACAATTTTCATCATCTGATTGATAAATTGTTCGACTTGTTCGTCTGTACCGTTGATTCTGATTGTCATTCGTGAGTAGCCGTCAATACCTGCGGGGCTGACAGTAAGGCTGTCAATATTAAATCCGCGGCGTGTGAAAAGGCTAGTGATCCTCAGAAGTACACCGGGGTGGTTATGTGCGAGAAGTCCTATAATTTGTTTATGCTCCATTTTTATCACTCCATTTCCGTAATCATATCGTCAACCGTTTTTCCCGGAGGAATCATAGGAAGAACATTTTCGTCGGGGGATATGCGGCAGTCGATAACAACAGGCTCGGTTGAAGCAAAAGCTTCTTTGAGAACCTCTGCTGCGTCGGAATCGTTATGGATCCTTAAACCGCGAACGCCGAAAGCTTTCGCCAGTTCCGCAAAATCCGTCTGTCTGTGGGGGTCTGTCTGAGAAAAGCGTCTGCCGTAGAAAAGTTTCTGCCACTGTCTTACCATTCCGAGAACGGTATTATTCAGTACAATAATAACGATCGGAAGATGATAGGAACGAACCGTTGCCAGCTCGTTCAGATTCATATGAAAACTGCCGTCGCCCGTAAAGAGAACGACACGTCTTTCAGGGTGAGCAACTGATGAGCCGACCGCCGCACCAAGACCGTAGCCCATTGTGCCCAGACCGCCCGATGTACACCAAGTACGCGGATTCTCAAAGCGATATTTCTGCGATACCCACATCTGGTGCTGTCCAACGTCCGTAACAATAATATCATCATCGGTTGTTAACTTGCGAACTTCCTCGATAACGTGATATGGGTGAGCGTATTCGTCCGAATCGGGTGTTTCAGAAACAGCGGAATTTTTGCCCCATTCCGCAACCTGTGCCGTCCATTCGTCGTGTTTTGCTTCTTCAACGGCTTCTGTCAGCTTGGCAAGGGTATCTTTGAGGTCGCCAATCAGCGGATAGTTGATTTTAACATTTTTATTGATCTCTGCTTTGTCTATATCAAGCTGAATAATGGTGGCGTCTTTGCCGAATTTTTCACGGTCGCCCGCAACACGGTCGGAGAATCTTGCACCAACGGTAATGATCAGATCGGCATTATCGGTAGCCTTACCCGTTTCATATCCGCCGTGCATACCGATGGTACCCATAAAGAGTCTGTGTGATGACGGAAAACCGCCGAGTCCCATTATCGAAGTTGCAACGGGACAGTCGATTTTTTCCGCAAAGGCAAGAAGTTCTTTTTCTGCGTCGGAGCTGACAACACCGCCGCCCATATAAATAATCGGGCGCTGTGCATTTTTAACCGCCTGTGCCGCCGCCGCAAAATCTTCCTCTGCTGAAATCAGAATGTTAGTGATTTCTTCGGGTTGTTCGGGGGAGTACTCAAACTTTGCTCCTGTGACATCTTTAGGAATATCGATCAAAACAGGACCTTTACGACCCGACATCGCAATTCTGAATGCTTTTCGGATGACATTGGCAAGGTCTTTGATATCCTTAACAATAAAGTTGTGTTTGGTGATCGGCATTGTAATACCGCAGATGTCCACTTCCTGAAAACTGTCACGAGCAAGAAGGTCGTTGGAAACATTGCCTGTAATAGCTACCATAGGAATCGAATCCATATAAGCCGTTGCGATACCCGTTACAAGGTTGGTGGCACCAGGACCCGAAGTGGCGATAACAACACCGCATTTGCCTGTGGTTCTTGCATAGCCGTCAGCGGCGTGAGAGGCGCCCTGTTCGTGAGAGGAAAGAATGTGTGTGATTTTGTCGCTGTACTGATACAAAGCGTCATAGATATTGAGAACTGCACCGCCCGGATAACCGAAAACAGTGTCAACACCCTGCTCCAAAAGACACTCTGCAATAATTTCTGCTCCTGTAAGCTGCATAATAAAACCTCCGTTTAATGTATTGCGCGGCAGAACGCTCATCATACCGATAATAGCAAAAAAGCTTCATCTCTTTCAAGAAAGAGACGAAGCATAATGAACGTAAACCTCGCTGTACCACTCTTTTAATATGGTATGGAATACCGTATCGGATATATTAAATATCGAATACTGCCGATGTAACGGTCGGCTGCCGTTTTTGCTTACTAATATGGTTCGGCAAAACTGCTCCCGGGCTACTTCACATTGTGCTGCGGCTGTTTCGCACCGAACAACAGCTCTCTTGGCACAGTGGAACAACGCTACTACTCCCGATCCCTGCATTTCAAATTATATATTAATCATACAATTTTTTGCGAAAAAAGTCAATAGGGGGATGAGAAGAAAAACAAATCTGTC
>CADCRH010000135.1 GCA_902803805.1 uncultured Ruminococcus sp. | reverse complement strand
CTTTCAAATTTCTGCAAAATCCGACGGAACGATGATTTCCGTCGGATTTTGTGCTGTTTCATAGAGAAAAACGATTTGACACATATGATAATGATGCGTCAAATCGTTTTGATGAAGAAATCAAAAATCGCAAAATTCTTTTGTCTGCACAATCGCTGATTGCTGCCCGTAGGGTAATTATGAATTATGCATTATGAATTATGAATTAATTTTTAGCTCCGTATTGGGTGTAGTAGGCGTCAATGGCTGATTTGAGATTGTCGTCGATAACGACTCTGCCGTTGTATTCTTTGTTGTAAAGATGTTCGATGACTTCCTGCATTGTGACAATGGCGGTCGTTTTCAGTCCGTATTTTTCTTCGATTTCTGAAAGAGCAGATTTTTCCCCTTGTCCCCTCTCCATACGGTCAACGGAAACAACAAGACCGATTGGGCTGACATTTCCCTGTGCTTTGATGATGGGAAGGGTTTCTTCAATCGATGTACCGGCTGTTGTTACATCCTCAATGATCACTACCTTATCGCCGTCGCTGATCGGACTGCCGAGCAGGATTCCTTTATCGCCGTGGTCTTTGATTTCCTTACGGTTGGAGCAGTAACGAATATCCTTACCGTACTTTTCGCTGATGGCAATTGTTGCGGCAACGGAAAGCGGAATTCCTTTATAGGCAGGCCCGAAAAGAACATCAAAATCAAGTCCGAATTTGTCGTTGATCGCTTCTGCATAATACTGACCCAGTTTTCTTAGTTGTGCTCCTGTTCTGTAAAAGCCCGTATTCACGAAAAACGGTGTTTTTCTTCCGCTTTTTGTGACGAAGTCACCGAACTTCAGAACCTGACAGTCAACCATAAATTCAATAAATTCTTTTTTGTATGCTTCCATAAATCATTGTCCTCCGAATTTTTTATTATATCTATAATATAACATAATTTTATGGCGGTGTAAATACATTTAACACAAAAAAGGCTGCCGCAAGGACAGCCCTGTGCATTAATTTTTTGCCTCTCTGCCAAGAAGATAATCAACAGACACTTCCAGTATATCCGCAAGAGCCACCAACTCAATATCTGTTACATATCTTATCTGTCCTTCCAACTTTGAAAGACCCGATGCATTCATATCCACGCCTCTTACCTGAAGCTGTGCAAGCAGCTCCTTTTGCTTCATTCCTTTTTTCTTGCGAGCCTCCTCTACTCTGACTCCTATAAGATTTCTTGATCCGAGTGCTTGCTTTCGCAATCTCATGGATGACACCTCACTAAAAATATGTTGTAATAATCTTACTCTACAAATTATAAATTATTATGTCTTAAATAACAATAGCAATTATGTAAGAATATTAATGTTGAAATTTGTCAAAAAAACGATTACAGGGAAAACTTTGAACAAAAATAAATGTTAGTAATTGTTAAATTTTTTGGTCTTTAGGTTATTTTCGGATTATTTTTTAAAAAAGGAAAAATAGAATAAAAGGCGTAAAAACTGCATAATTATACAGAGAAGCAAGTCGCGGAATGTAATTATTATAACATAATTGTAATTATTTATTATTGCTTAAAAATATTATTACATAAAAAAGTCAAAAAAATATTTGTTTTTTGTTATTTTTACTATTGCATTTCTGAAAAAGATGTTGTATAATTGATAATATCAAATTGATAATTTCAATATAAGACTAACATCGATACAGAAGGAGCGGTTTTTTATGAAACATAAGCAATCCTTATCGGAGCTTTTCGGAGATTTTGAGGGTATCTATCACTGGTTTCAATCCCTTGATACAATATGTGTAAGCAATTATCACTATACAATGCACATTATTGTTGATATGATCAACGGGTTTGTAAAAGAAGGTGCGTTGTCAAGCAAAGAAGTTTTGTCGATCAATCGTGACATTGCCGATTTTACCCGAAAATGCAGGGAGCTGCAAATCCCGAATGTTGCTTTGGCAGACAGGCACACGGAAAACAGTGTCGAATTTGACACGTACCCCGTGCACTGTTTAGAAGGTTCCGAGGAAAGTAAGTTGACCGACGAGATTGCAGAAGCTGATGAAACAATCTGTGTATTCGGCAAAAATTCGACAAACGGCTATCTGGAACAGGATTTCCGCAATATGCTGGTAGATTCGGACAAGACAACTTTTATCATTACGGGCGACTGCACGGATATGTGTGTGATTCAACTTGCCTTGACACTGAAAGCCGATTTGAACAGACGCAATATCAAAAGCAGAGTGATCGTTCCGTATGAGTTAACAGCCACTTGTTCCCTGCCCGAACACGAACCCGAACTTGCAGAAATAATGGCGTTGTATGTTATGAAGATGAATGGCATTGAAATAGTGAAAAACATTGATCTGTAAAGGAGAATGAATGATGAATGTGGAAAGAAATTTAACAATGCTCACAGATTTTTACGAGCTGACAATGGCAGGCGGCTATTTTGAAAATGGTATGAAAGATATGATCGCTACCTTTGATATGTTTTACCGCAGGAATCCCGACAAGGGCGGTTTTGCGATTATGGCAGGGCTGGAACAGGTGATTGAGTATCTTGACCGTCTGAGTTTTACGGACGAGGACATTAGGTTTCTGCGCAGCAAGAAGATATTCAGTGAAGAATTTCTTGAATATCTTGCGGATTTTCAATTCACCTGCGATGTATGGGCAGTCGAAGAAGGAACACCCATTTTCCCGAATGAGCCGATCATCACGGTAAGAGGTCCGATCATTCAGGCTCAGTTGGTTGAAACAATGATTCTTTTAACGGTCAATCACCAAAGTCTGATTGCAACAAAGGCAAGCAGAATTGTCAGAGCTGCCAACGGCAGAAGTATTATGGAATTCGGCTCACGGCGCGCCCACAGTTATGATGGGGCAATTTACGGCGCAAGAGCGGCTTATATCGGCGGCTGTACAGGTACTGCCTGCACGATTGCGGACAGAGATTTTGCGATTCCTGCTCTTGGCACAATGGCTCACAGTTGGATTCAGTCCTTTGACAGTGAGTATGAAGCATTTTGTGCTTATGCAAAGCGTTACCCGAACAGCTGTACATTACTGGTTGACACGTACAATGTTCTTCAATCGGGCATTCCGAACGCCATCAAAGCCTTTGACAATATTTTAAAACCGCTCGGCTGTCGTCCGAAAGGTATCAGAATCGACAGCGGCGACATCACCTATCTTTCCAAAAAAGCAAGAAAAATGCTTGATGACGCAGGTTATGAGGATTGTAAAATATGTGCGTCGAATTCTCTTGACGAATATATTATTGCCGATATGCTCCGTCAAGGTGCTCCCGTTGACAGTTTCGGCGTAGGCGAGCGTCTTATCACTGCAAGTTCCGAGCCTGTTTTCGGCGGTGTTTACAAGGTGGTTTCTGTCAACAAAAACGGCACCGAGATCCCGAAAATCAAAATCAGCGAGAACGTTGCAAAAATTACCAATCCCTGCTTCAAAAATCTTTACAGACTGTATGACATTGATACCAACAAGGCAATTGCCGATGTCATTACATTGTTCGATGAGGAAATCGACGACACAAAGCCATACTCTATTTTCGACCCCGAACACACGTGGAAGCGCAAAACCATTACCAATTTCAAAGCTGTCAAAATCCGCAGGAAAATATTTGACAAGGGCAATCTGATTTACAAAATGCCGAATATCGAGGAAATCAAAGACCGCTGCAAAAATCAGCTTGAAACGCTCTGGGATGAGGTAAAGCGTTTTGAAAATCCGCACACCTATTATGTTGACCTTTCTCAAAAGCTTTGGGAAGAAAAACAAAAACTGCTGAATTTTTAATTTTATTTTGTTAGAGCCTGTTTAATATCTGTGCCGTGCGGTGCTAAGATTTTAAACAGGCTCTTAAAAACAAAACCGCCACAAATACGATTGTGACGGTTTCGCTTTGTTTTTTATGATTCTTCAAAAAGCGCTTTTCGGGCTTCGATCAAACTGCCGCTCATAATTTTATATTTTGCGGGGCAGTCGCCCTTGATTTCCGGAGAGATATTGGTATGGAGATACAGAGAATCAATGCCTGCATTGTAAGAACCTTGTATATCGGTCCGGTAATCGTTGCCTATCATTATAGATTCTTTTGGGTCAAGGTTATGTTTTGCAAGAATTCGCTCATAGAATTTAATATCGGGTTTTGCACATCCTTCGTCAGACGAGATAAGCACATCTTCAAACTGTTCATAGATACCGAGCATACGGATTTCAGGTTCGGTAAAAATACGCTGAGCATTGGACAGCAGATAGGCTTTGCCACCGTGACTGTGTATTGTGTCAAACAGTTCGTAAACACCGTCATACAGTTTGATATATTTCAGCGACAATGCACGGAAGGTCTTTCCCGTTGCTACCGCAAGTTCCATTGAACACGCAACATCCTTTTCCGTAAAGAGTTTTTGAAACACATATTCTATCTGTGGTTCAGCATTTGTCGTATATTTATTTTTGGGAATCTTGTCGATCTCCTCGCGGAGATATTCATTATATCTTTTTTTCAGTTCGCTTGGTGTATAGAATGCCCCGTTCATTGCATAGATGACGGACATATTTTTCCAAAGGCTCGCCTTTCGTTCATTCGTGTTAATATCTACCAATGTTCCGTAAAGGTCGAAAATATAATTTTGATACATTTGATGCCTCCTGTTTTTTGTTATAGTCTTATTGTAATATATTCAACGTTGTATTGCAATCGATTATGAAAAAATAAAATTGCACAAAGTTTCAAAATCATTATTGTCAGTTATAACAAATTATGTTATAATTCATTCAACGAAAGGAGAGATTCACAATGAAAAAAATATGTATCGCAGTGCTGACTGGCATTATGGCGCTGTCGGTTTGTGCGTGCAGCAATACGGAACCGGCGTCCGGCGAAAGCACCGAGGAATCACAGACCTCCGCTGTATCTCAAAGTGACAGCTCCGTTTATGAAAGCAGTATCCCCGAAAATCCGATCATTTCAAAATTTATTGATACAAGCAAGCTTGACGAAAAAACGCGAAGAAATGTGATTGGTGTATTAAGCAGTGACAGTGTAGAATTATCAGCAAGCGGAAAACTGGCAATTACGGGCGGAATCTCCATCGGTTTTGATGTGGATATTGCGAAGGATGGTGAAAATGTATCGATTGAAGCGGAATGTGCCGGTAAGAAAATCAAAACCATCACCAATGCCGACGGTAAATATACCATTGATGACGACAAAAAGACGGCTTCCCTTGAAAAAATAAGCAATGACGAAACTTCAGAACAAACATTGGGCGGAAACAAAATTATTGAATCACTTGCCTCTTACTTCACCTCGTCATTCGGTCTTGACAGCATAGAATACAAGGGAAACGGCAATGAGGAATACAACGGCAAAGTTTATGACTTTGAAGAATACACCTTTGAATCGGGTACGATCAAGGCTTATTATGACGGAGACACACCCGTTTATTTTGTCAGCACCACGGACAGCGGCAAGGAATCGGTCATTACTGTCAACAAACTGACCAATAATGTCGATAAAGAAATCTTTAACGTTCCGAGCGGCTATGAAGTCATTAACGGATAAATAAAAATAACCCGTACAATTCATTCCATTGAGTTGTTACGGGTTATTTTTTGTTGTTGATCATTTTATAGAAAAGACAGCCGATCAATGCGCCTGCCGTATTCAGAATCAAGTCGTCAACATCACTGGTGCGGTCAAGCGGCAGCTGCACCGTTTCGATTAACAGCGACAGGCAAAAACCAAAATAAATCGTTTTGGCAAGGCTTCTTTGAAAGCGATACGCGCCGAACAGTCCTACAGGAACAAATACGGCAATGTTTCCGAAAATATTAAATATAAATGTATGGTAGTCACTTTCGGAATTATTTCTGTCATTGATCTCGCTTTTGATGACAGCGAACGGCACAAGATTGATATGGCTGTTTTCACCGAAATTGACGCACCACGTCTGAACAAAAAACATTGTCAGAAAAATCGTAAAACCGATCAGTATGATTTCGTGAACTGTATCAAATGGCTTCATTGTCCCGTATTTTTCTATAAACGACAAATAGGAAATCCTGCAAAATAAATATATCGGCAAAACGATCAGCACGAACGGCAGACCGTCATTGAGAAAAGTAAAAAGAAGCTCCAAAGTTCCTGTCATTTATCGGTCAGCTCCTCGGCGATCTCCATTAATCGCTGGATTCTGTGATTGACCCCCGAACGGCTGATGGGCGGCGAAAGTGCCGCGCCGAGTTCACGAAGTGTATATTCAGGATTTTCGATCCGCACTTGCGCCAGCTCCTTTAACTCCTCCGGCAAAAAGTCAAGTCCTCGCTTTTTTTGAATGATTTCGATAGCGTTCAGCTGTTTTGCGGCGGCGTTCGCGGTTTTTTTGATATTCGCCGTTTCCGAATTGATGCGGCGGTTGACACTGTTGCGGACGGATTTCAGCATTTTGTTCTGTATAATATCCAAAGCCGACATCGAAGCTCCCATATAGGTTAATATATCCGCGATATTATCGCTCCCCTTGATATAGACGATATAGCTTCCTTTGCGTTTGATGGTGTGCGGTTCTGTATTGATCTCCTGAATTTCGGATATGATCCGTTCCAGATCCGACGCAAGATTCATATGAGGCACCACAAATTCCAGATGATAGTCCTTTTCGGGATCTGTCACGTTGCCGCAGGAAAGAAACGCTCCTCTGATAAAAAACGGCAGACAGTCATCACCGTCAATATTAGCACGATTAATGCGCAGACTGGGCTGTTTTTCGGAATGTCCGAAAAAATCATATAGTTTCTCACAATCGTTTCTGTTGGGGACGGAAAGCGTATAAATACTTCCCTGCCCTCCGCGGCGTGTCAGGTTCGCCGTCAGTTCCACGATCACACCGGTCAGCGAAGGAAGCTGCTCGGCATAAAGCAACGCCGCAGGTCTGCATTCGGTCGTGAGTGAAAGTGTCGTATGACTGAATACCTTGGAAAACAAAACCATTCCGTAGGCAAGCGCCTTTCTTTGTTCCTCGGTAATGATTTTAGCCGAACACAGTTCTGCTTTTGTTTGCTTTGAAAATGACATACTTGATCACCGTTAATCTTTTCTTATATCTCTGTGATGTACGATTACTCTTTGACCCGTTTCCAGAATATGGTCGTACAGCACTCTTGTCAGCGTTACCGAACGGTGCTTGCCGCCCGTACAGCCTACCGCTATGACCAACTGACTTTTTCCCTCCGACAGATACAGCGGCAGCGAATAGTCAACCAGCGAAATCATTCTTTCGGCATAACCCTTGGACTGTTCAAATTTCATTACATATTCATAAACGCACGAATCAAGTCCCGTGTGATGTTTTAATTCGGGTATGTAAAACGGATTCGGCAGACAGCGGACATCAAACACAAGATCGGCTTCCGAGGGCAGCCCGTACTTAAAGCCAAACGACAGACAAGTGACCGTCAGTCCGAGAGAGGCATTTCCCAGAAACAGCGATGTGATACGTTCCTTGAGCTGCGTCTGCGACAAAAGGGAGGTATCTATCACATAGTCGGCTCTTGCCTTGACGGGCATCAGAACTTCACGCTCCAGTCTGACAGCATCTTCGGTCGAACCGCTGCTGATCTCGTTCAGAGGGTGCTTTCTGCGTGTTTCCTTAAAACGGCGAAGCAGAACATCATCCCGTGCATCAAGAAACAAGATCTTATACTTTTTGTCGGCAGCACGAAGTTTATCCAGCGACTCGAAAAGGTCGTCGAACACATCACCGGCACGAATATCCGTGACAACAGCAATTTTTTTCATACGTTCGTCAGAGGATTTTTCGCAAAGCTCATAAAATGTCGAAACCAACATAGGAGGAATATTGTCAACACAATAATATCCTATATCCTCCATATTTCTCATTGCGACGGATTTACCCGCACCCGAAAGACCTGTAATAATTATAAATTCCATATACACACCACCTGCTTGTATCAGACCCTGTCCGGCGACCTTTTGAAAGACTGCCGGACAGGTACACTTGATTTATCAATACGCTTATCCTATATATTTGATCTCACAACAAAGCTCTACGCCCTTTTTCTCTCTGACAACACGTTTAATATGTTCTACCAGTTCTTTGACGTCCTTTGCGGTAGCACCGCCCTCATTCACAATAAATCCCGAATGTTTCGGACTGACCATTGCACCGCCTACCGCACAGCCTTTCAAACCGCACTCCTCGATTAGCGCTGCCGCATAATATCCTTCGGGACGTTTGAAAACGCTGCCGGCACTTGGGTGATTGGTCGGCTGTTTTGTTCTTCTGCGGTTCATCAGATCCTGCATACGGTCGCTGATCTCGTCCTGATTTTTTTGGGAAAGCTGAAAGGTCACATCGATAATAATATGATCGGTATCGGTATAAACACTGTGACGGTAGGCGAAATCCAGTTCCGAACGGTCATATCGGCAAATCTCGCCACTGCTGTTCATATAGGTGGTCGAAACAACAACGTCCTTGATCTCACCGCCGTAAGCACCTGCATTCATATAAACTGCACCGCCGACAGAACCGGGAATCCCCCACGCAAATTCCAGTCCGCCCAGTGACATTTTTCTTGCAAAAACACAAAGACCTGCCAGTGTTACGCCTGCACCGCAGCGAACCATATCATTATCAAGAGAAGTAATATTGTTAAATTCTCCGCTGAGCTTGATAACCACACCTCTGATTCCGTCATCGGAAACAAGAAGATTGGAACCAAGTCCGAGAATAAAATAAGGAACGGCATTTTCCTTGCAGAGCAGCACGACATTTCGGAGCGCCCTGACGGTTTTTACCTCACAAAGACAGTCTGCATTGCCGCCTATCCGAAAGCTTGTATGAAGATTCATAGGCTCATTCAGAAAAAGTTCTGTTTCCTCGGATTTGATAAGTTCAATAAATTTCTCGCTAACCATAATAACCCCTTTAGCTATGCGGATGTTCTCCGCCGATTCATATTTTGTTCTCTTTGTGAATACTAAAATTCAACGTTTTGCACCACCGTTTCTTCTTCTTCGGGATACTCCAGTCCGAGAAGCGAGAACAGCTCTCTTGCGGCATTATAGCCCATTTTGCGCTGACGGTTGTTCATTGCCGCAACCTCGATAATTACCGCAAGGTTACGTCCGGGCTTAACGGGTATCGTGAGAATCGGAACCTGATTTCCGAGAATCTCGGTCATTTCATTGCTCATACCCATTCGGTCATAGACCTTTTTATTATCCCATACCTCAAGGTTAATGACCATATCGATTTTCTCACTGAGCTTAACAGAGCCCATACCGAAAATACGTCTGGCATTGATAATACCTATGCCCCTCAGCTCTATAAAATGTCGGATATTTTCCGGTGCCGAGCCGATCAGCGACTTGTTCGATACACGCCTGATTTCAACTGCATCATCGGCAATCAGACGATGACCGCGCTTGATCAGCTCAATGGCGGTTTCGCTTTTACCGACACCACTGTCACCGACAATCAGCAATCCTTCACCGTAAACCTCAACCAATACACCGTGACGTGTTATTCTCGGCGCCAGTTCCATATTCATAAACGTAACCAAAGAAGCCGAAAGCGATGAAGTCGCTTCCGATGAACGAAGAACCGGAACTTTATATTTTTCTGCGGCAGACATCAGTTCACCGTAAGGAATAATATTTCTTGTGATGATGATGGCAGGCGGCTGAAGTGCAAAGATTCTGTCAATCACGTGGAAACGCTGCTCCGAACTGAATCGGTTCAGATAGCTGTTTTCTGTATTGCCGAAAAGAATGATCCTTGAATTGTCAAAGAAGTCAAGAAAGCCCGTCAATTCCAGTCCCGGACGGGTAATATCCTTGGAATAGACCTGTATTTCATCGGGATTGTTCGGCATATAGGCAATATCCAGATCAAGCTCGGCGATTATTTTCGATAATACAACGGAAAACTTTTTTTCCAAAATCACACCAACTTTCTTTTAATATCGGATAATATACATTATACACTATTTTTACCGGCTTTTAAAGAGGAATTTTATATTTTATTCAATAATTTTGACAATTACTATTTAGATTTGACAAATAATATGATATAATTGAATCCTGACTACAGCTAAGGGTGGTATAAATGCGTATTGTGATTTTTACGGAGGTGCTGGCACCGTATATCAGCGGTATTTCAAGCTATGTTGAGGTTCTGAAAAAGGGTCTTGAAAAACTGAACCACCGTGTTCTTATCGTTACCTCCTCCGTTCATACAAAAAAGCCTGTATTTAAAAACGGCGTGATTCGCTGTCCGGCTCGCAAATGCGGAAACAAATACGGCTATGAATGTAAAAATATCAATGACCAAAAAACAATTGAGTTTATCAAAAGCTTTCAGCCCGATATTATTCATATTCATACAGATACCAAGATCGGTTATATGGGACTTTATTTGGCGGATAAGATCAACAAACCTGTCGTCTTTACCATTCACGATTATTATGTTGATCGCTTTGCTTCCAGCAAATCAAAGATGGTATGGAACATCAAAACAATGATTGAAAAACAGCATTTCAAGGATATGATAGACAATGCCGATGTGATCACTTCCTCTTGCCGGAGAGCATCAATGTTCGTAAAGCGTGCAGGACGCAAACGAAAAGTAACACTGATTCCGTCAAATACAGACACCTCCCGTTTCGATTACCGCAAGTCCACTGAAAATTCCATTCTCAAAATGCGTAAAAAACTCGGTCTTGCCCCCGATTCATCGGTGGCGGTATTTGCAGGAGAACTGACAGTGGAAAAAAATCTCGAATTTGTTTTGACGGCAATTGCCAGACATATCAGCCCGTATGACAATATTCAATTTTTAATTGTCGGTGACGGCACGGAAACAGAATATTTAAAATCATTATGCCGAAAGCTTCGTATCAATGGGATGGTCTTTTTTGCCGGTTCTGTTGCCCATTCGATAATGCCCGAAATTTATTCTGCGTGTAATATGTATGTCTGTTCCTATGATGACGGTTTAATGTCAATGTCGTTTGCCGAGGCGATCGCCTGCGGTCTTCCTGTACTGATTAAAGAGGACAAGGAAAAATTCGTTTATCATATGATCAAAAACGGTGTTAATGGTTTTGTCTATACCAACGAGGAGGATTTTGCGGAATATCTGAAAAAGCTTTCGGATATTGACGAATCCCAGCGCAGTAAAATCAGACACGTGGTACGTCATACGATTTCCGATGCTCCGGGAAAATCAATGTCGGAAAAATATGTTAAAATTTATACCAATGCCGTCAAAGCGCGCCGACTTCGGCATTATCAATGATCAGTCAAAAGATTCAAAGTCAAACAGCTTCTGTACCGAACGATACGGAAGCTGTTTTTCTATTTTACCGCGATTCTCAATCCCGATAGCTTAACGCGATTTTTTGTCCGTCATAACCGCATTCGGTATTCGGAAATATTTTTCTCGCATTTTCAAGACCGTTTTCGGGTTCGTCAAGTGACGGACTGTAATGTGTAAAAATCAGTCTTTCCGCCTTGGCGGCTTTTGCAAGCCGCGCCGCCTCGGAGAAAAGCATATGCCCCTTTTCTTTCGCCTGCGGCAGTTTATCGTCCGTGTCATACATTCCCTCACAAATAAAAAGGTCGGATTTTTGGGCAGCGGCTTTGATTCCTTCCGTAGGGCGTGAATCCGTACAATAGGTCAGTTTGATACCGCGGCGCTCCGCACCAAGCACCATATCGGGGGTATAGATCGTTCCGTCAAGCTCCGCCGTTTGTCCTTTTTGCAGCGTTGACCACAGTTTGATGGGCACTTGATTGTTTCGTGCCTTGTCGGGTTCAAATTTTCTGTCGTGCGGCAGATAAAACGAATAGCCGATACAATCAACACTATGTTCTGCCTGAAACGGTGTGATGATCAGTTTATCCGAGTGAAACTCTTTCCGCTCTTTTAACTCGTGAACTTCCAATGCAAACGGAAGAACAGGAACGATCACACACAAAGCATTGACGATATTCTTTAATCCGACAGGTCCGAAGATCTTTACCGGCTCTGTTCTGCCTTCATTTCCCATTGTGAGAAGCAGTCCGGGCAGTCCCGATATATGGTCGGCGTGAAAATGCGTGATACAGATCGTATCGATCGGTTTGAACTTATGTCCTGCGATTTTCAAGGCAATTTGTGTTCCCTCTCCGCAGTCAACCAACACCGAATGTCCATTGACGCTGATAAGGCACGACGACAGCCAACGATTTTTCAGCGGTATCGTTCCCCCCGTTCCGAGAAGTGTTGCATTTAACATTTCACTCTGCCCCCTTAAAACGTTTTACTGCATATATCGATAAACTCATCTTTTGTCATTGTACAGTTGAGAATGTCAAGAAGCGCATTGGATGTCAGGTTTTGAGGAAGATGCAGCGCTTGTTTCAGTTGGTCGCGATTGGCGGAGGAGTTCGGCGTTCCCGTTAATCCGTAGGCAAACAAGTCGGCTTTGGTGATGTCTTTTGCGGTTCTGGCATATCCTTCGGTAAGCTCACAGTCCGCTCCCGATCTTGCGATCGCCTGACACAGGATTGTTTCCGAGATTCCTTCAACGCCTAATTTTCCTTCTTTGGACGGCTTGTCCTTGCGTTTTTCTTTGCCGAAAATATCGGGAATATAGGCGTGTTTGATCTGATCCTGCGGAACGGTACCCTTTAAAAAGTTTCGTATCACAAATCCTGCACCATCACTGTCGGTCAGAACCAAAATACCCCTTGTCTGCGCAAGATGACGAATCAGCGCCTGTTTTTCTTTGTTCTTAAAAACACCGAAGCCGTCTGTAGTAATGATCAGTCCATCAATAAAATTGGAAAGTTTGATTTTATCGTATTTTCCTTCCACGATGACTGCTTCCTTAATTTTGATCATTGACTTTCCTCCCTGATCGCTACGATCAGCTTCGACAAAAGGGTTTCCATCAAAATTCGGGCATTGCCTCTGGTGCTTTTCAGCTTGATGTCGGTTTCAAGAATGATATCCAGAAATCTTCGGAGCGTTTTGGTGGAATATTTTTTGGACTGATTGTAAGCGTTTTTTAAAACAAATTCCCGTTTGCCGTATTGAAAATCGGCGGCAACATCGGCGGCTTTTTTTCCGCTTTCCGAAGCTGCTCTCATTCTGTACATATCCACAAATACCGAGCTTAACACGGAAAGAATGATCTCAGGCTTTTCGTTCTGCTCAAAAAGGTCATTCAGCTGTCGGTAAGCACCGTTGAAGTCACTGCGTAAAATACAGTCCGAAAGCGCAAAGATACGAACCTCGGTATTTTTCACCACCAACTTTTTGATGATTTGCTCCGTTATTTCGTTTCCGTCGGCATATGCCGAAAGTTTGTCGATCTCATTTTTCAGCGCTGTCATATCGGTTCCGCACATCGCTATGATTTTGGATGCGTTGATACGGTCAAGTTTACAGCCGTTTTTCTCCGCCCACGCTGCCAACTGCTGTTCAAGGGCAATATCGCCCATTTTTGCAAGCTCAAGCACCGTACCTGCTTTGGTGACGGCAGCGGCGAATTTTTTCAGCTTGGATGTTTTTTTGGCAGTCGGTTTTTTGCTGTCCTGTGAAAGGGTCGGCATTGAAAACAACAGCATTGTGCTGTCGGGAATTTCACCAATGAATTTTTCGAGCTGCTGATAGTCACTTTCCGAAAGAGCGTCTATCTCATAGTCCGAAACCAAAACGCATTTCATTTCCGAAAACATCGAGATCTGCATTGAAGCCGCAAATATCGTTTCAAGCGGTGTATCGGCGTTCAATTTTGCCAAGTCAAATTCCGTCGGATTCTTTCCGACTGCCTTATTGATCAGTGCTTGTGTATATTTTTTAACAAGATATTTTTCTTCTCCATAGATCAGATAAATCTTTTTGAAATTTTTGGCAGTCACTTCTTTTTTAAATTCCTGCTCCGTCAGCTTAGCCAACCGTTTTCCCTCCTTATCGAAATGGTACCGCCGCTGTAAATTCGCAGGGCAAGATTCCCTCGATCGGCAGTTGCGTAAATATGTCTGTTCGGACTTTCGGCATAGGAACCGTAATCCGGAAGGTTTTCCTGTGTGTCGGATATAATGATATATTTTGCATTGATGAGGTCTGAATGTCTGATACCGCCGCCGACAATCAGAAACTCGCATTTTAAAAATTCCTCCGGCAGTCTGGAACAGTCCGTGCCGTCCGGACATATCAACACTTTGCTTCCGTTTGCCTTTATCAATACAGCATTTGATTTTTTGTCTTTGTAGGTGAAAATCTCATCATTGCCCGTATGAAATTGATTGAGCGGCTGCGTGTCGGAGGACGGCAAAATCAAATCATCGGAATTTTGTATCAGCGACCGGATGGTTTTTGACTGCGATTTCTCATCATATGCTTCAACAGTTTTGATGGGATAGTTCTTGAGTATGGTCTCGGCATATTGAGTGTTTTTGCCTTTCTTATCCGTCAGTACCAAAAAATGTATCTCTGTTACAGCGGAATTTTTCAGATATTCGGTGATCACATTACTTCTATCATAGCTTCCTCCGCAGTACAGAACCGATGTTTTTCCGTTTTTAGTCATTATCACGGATAAACCGCCGCCCGTATCCAAAACAGAAAACTTTACACTGTCATATTTTACGATACTGTCGGACACAAAACCGATAACCAATGTCAGTACAGCGACAAGCGCATAATATTTTACGGCACGTTTTCTGTTTTGAAACATCAGTAAAAACGCACTTAACAATATTATCAAGGCAAGCCAGAACGGAACAAATGACTGTGATACAGCAATCGTTGAAAACGGCAGAGAGGCAACAAAATCCGCCGCCCACAGAATATAATCCGTCAGTACAGCGCATAGAAACGCCAACGGCGCGACAAGAAACGAAACAATACTGACGCTGCAAATCAGCATTATCACCGCACAGACGATCAGCACCGAAACAACAAAGCTGACCATTATATTTGACAAGACCGCATAAACAGAAAGCTGTTTAAAATACAGTATCATTATCGGCAGCGTAAAAACAGACGCAGCAACCGTGACGGCTGTGATCGAAATGATTCCGTCAGCAAGCGGCTTGATGAATTTTCTGAAATGTATCTGTTTCGGTTCGGATAAATCATCACGCGGCTGCATATGCTCTTTCAGATAAACGGCGATCTTTTGTGAAATCAGTATGATTCCGAGAGAAGCCGTAAAGGAAAGAAGAAATCCGACATCGCCTGCGGCATACGGATGAATGAAGCATATCACAAAAGCCGCCACTGCCAAAGAATTGACCGAATCGGCATTTCTGATACACGCCGTACCGAAAAGAAAGAGAATCTGCATTATTCCGGCACGTACCACCGAGGGCGAAAATCCGACCACTGCCATATACAAAAACACAAATACCGCACTGATCAGTGCCGCAGGACGTTTTCTTTTGTTCATCAGAAAACAGAGAACCGCCATTATCATCTGCGACAAAACAGAAAGATGAAACCCCGAAACCACAATGATATGCGAAATCCCTGCCGCACGAAAATTGTCCTTTTGTTCGGCGGTGATCCCCGTTTGGTCACCTGTCAGAAGGGCATTGACAAAGCCCGACTGTTCCGGCGGCAAACAGTCTTTCACTCTGTCCGTCATTGTTTTGCGTATCATCAAAGCATAATAAGGAAGCGGCTTTTTGTCGGTATGTGTGATTTTCGGCTCTGTTTTCGTGTCAAAGCTTCCGTACAACATTCTGTTTCTGGCTATATTATATGCCTTGTAAGTGTCATCGGTATCGGCATAAAATTTTACTTTTGCCTTTATCTGATCATACGGTTCCGCATTCAGTGCGTTTTTTGACGAAACAATGATTTTTGTATCGGTGGGCACTGTCCGGTTTTTGACCGACAATATTTCAAGAGAATAATAATATCGGTCATTCTGACAATACGGCAAATCACATATTTGCGCCGTAATTTCCGCTGTTTCACCTTTCAAAGGCTCGATCGGCTTTACTTTTGCATTGGAATATCCTAAAAGCATTAGAACCGCAGCAGCTGAAGTCAACAATACGGTTGGTATCACTGCTTTTTTCCGCAGCGTCTTTGAAAACAACGACAGGATAAAACCAATCATCAACACCACAAAAAGCACTGTGCCATATTCAACACCGACAAACAAAGCGACTGCCAGTGCAGACAAATATGCAAAACCTGTTACTGCAAGCGGTCGCTCCATTTTGACGTCCTCCGAATTTGAAAGATTGAAACAATTATTTTTGATGAAATTCCTTCATTTCCATATTGATGAATCCTGCAATCATTTCCCTGTACAGCGTTTCGACCATATCGGGGTCTGCGCCGTATTCTTCCGCTTTGCTGCGTACCTTTTGAATGACCGCCTCTACTCTGGCAGGGGCTTTGACACCGTCTTCGGATTTTTTAAATGCCGAAGCCTGCGAAACATACGTTCCGCGTTCCGCAATCAGCCTGATAATCTCATCATCAATACGGTCAATATTTTTTCTGACTTCCTCCAAGCTTTCGCACCGCATTAGTCATCCTCCTCAGCATTTTTGATAAAGACCCTCAGCCCATTTCAACATTGAGCTTTTTGCCGCCAAGCAGATGAAAATGCAAATGGAATACCGTTTGTCCTGCGTCTGCACCGCAGTTGGAAACAACACGATAGCCGCTTTCGGATATGCCGAGTTCTTTAGCAAGCTTGGCGGCAACCTCGTAAATGTGCGCGATCACTGCACTGTTTTCTGACGTTACATCATTGATGGACGAAAGGTGCTGTTTCGGAATAATCAGAACGTGAACAGGCGCCATCGGGTTAATATCCTTAAAAGCATAAACTGTTTCATCCTCATAAACCTTTGTTGATGGAATCTCTCCGGCGATAATTTTACAAAATAAACAATCCATTTTTAAAATCTCCTTTTAAATCATTATAGTTGATAGTATTGATAAAATCACAATTGCTCCCTGTTTCCCGCAGGGCAATTATGAATTATGAATTGGAATGAAGAAGTTCTTCGGCATAGTCGAGGGTTGCTTGAGTGATCTCGACGCCGCCGATAATACGGGCAAGTTCGTTTTTTCTGCCCTCATCGTCAAGCGGTGTGACACTGGTGTAGGTTTTTCCCGAAGAAACACTCTTTTGTATTTTAAAGTGACTGTCGCCCAGACCGGCGATCTGTGCAAGGTGAGTGACGCAGAGAACCTGACGACTTTCAGATACCTCTTTCAGCTTCAATCCTACTTTTTGTGCCGCACTGCCGCTAATTCCTGTATCTACTTCGTCAAAGATCAGTGTATCGATGTCGTCCTTATCGGCAAGCACATTTTTAATGGCAAGCATCATTCTTGAAAGCTCGCCGCCCGACGCGATTTTGGCGACAGGCTTTGGAACTTCGCCGGGATTGGTGGAAATCAGAATCTCTATAGCGTCACAGCCAAAATGATTCAGTTCACATTGATCCTGACGAACCACAAGTTCCACATTCGGCATATCCAAAAAAGTCATTTCTTCTTTCACGGCTTTAGAAAAGCTGCCGGAAATCGTCTGACGCTTTTCGGAAAGTACCAGTGCCCGTTTTTTGGCTTCTTCATAAGCATTGCGGCAGCTTTGAATCAGTGCTTCCCGATTTTCCTCGTATTTTTCGAGATAAGAAAGTTCTTTCCGTGCGTTTTCAAGAAATGCCAGCATTTCATCAATTGACTGACCGTATTTTCGTCCGAGTGTGTGAATGAGGTCGATTCTGTCCTCGATCTCTTCCAAATTTCCGACATCTGCATCGGCGGTGTCGCAAAGAGAGATGATCTCATCACGGCAATCTTCTATTTCATAGATAGTGTTTTGTATCCTCTGCGAAAGTGTGTCGGCGTCCGGAAGAACATCCGCAATATCATTCAAACAACCGCAGGCGGTTTCCAGTGCCTGCAATGCTCCGTCGGTATCTTCTCCGCCGTTCAGACTTTCTTTGGATTCATTCAGCGATGACGCAATACGTTCTTTATTTTCTATCATATTGCGCTGTTCGATCAGTTCTTCATATTCACCGACATACAGATCGGCTTCTTCCAGTTCGTTGACCTGATAGGTGAGAAGGTCAATTTTTCTTGCCCTTTCCTGCTCGTCAAACTTTGCTTTGTTTAACTCCGACCGCAGCTTGATATATGTCTGATAGACTGACTGATATTCTTCCAATTCCTGCTTTAAATTGCCGAGCTTATCGATATAGCTGATATGAAATTCGGGCGACATCAGTTCATAACTTTCGTGCTGTCCGTGAATATTGATCAGATACGTGCCAATTGCCTTCAAGGCACTTGTTGTCGCAGGTCTGCCGTTGATACGGCATTTACCTTTTCCATTGCTGTTGATTTCCCGCTGAATCAAAACCGTTCCGTCGTCCTCGGCAGAAAATCCCAGTTCGTTCAGCGTTTCAAGCGCCTTTGGCGATAATTCGTCAAATTCGGCACTGACAAATGCACTGTTACAGCCGTTTCGTATCAGATCACGGGAAGTACGGTTGCCGAGAATCGCATTGATGGAATCAATGACAATGGATTTACCGGCACCCGTTTCACCCGTCAGAACATTCAAGCCCTTGGTAAAGTCGATCGTTGTTTTTTCGATCACGGCAACATTTTCGATATATAAATTTTTTAGCATTTAATGATAACCCCTTTTAAAATGAGTTATTTTGGTTCGACATCAGCTTTTTAATATCCGACACCAGTGCCACCGATGCGGAATCTGTTCTGGTTGCCACAAAAATCGTATCGTCGCCTGCGATGGAGCCGAGCACACCGGCACGATTGGTCGAATCTAGCGCCGCACAAACCGCCTGCGCCATTCCGCTCCTTGTTTTGATCACCACCAGACAATGCGCATAATCCACACTGATCACTGCCGTTGAAAAAAGATAAACGTGCGACTGTTCCTCTGCCGGTGAGATCGTTTCGGAAGCGTATTTATACGAACCCGTACTGTCAAGCACTTTGATCAGCCGCATTTCCTTAATATCCCTTGACACGGTAGCCTGCGTTACGTTAAAACCGTCGCGCTTCAGCATTTCCAAAAGATCTGACTGGGTTTCTATATTGTTTTCTTTTATCAGCTCCAAAATTTTTGTCTGTCGCCGTGTTTTCATATGTTACCACCTCTTTCGGCAAACTTGTCGTTCAGCACTCTGTAAAAGGTTTTGTTTTTCAGGCTTATCAGCTCAGTTTCGATATTGGCAGAGGTGACAAACACCGTATCCGTTTTTTTAATGATGACCGTTCTGGCGCCGTCAATTGTCAAAAAGACCTCTGTGTTGTCATCACAGGACGCACTGACGGCAATTTCCGAATGATGACTGAACAATACGGGACGCGCAAACAGTGCGTGAGAGCATATCGGCGTCATCAGGATGCATTTCATTGTCGGCTCCACGACCGGTCCCCCTGCGGCAAGCGAATAGGCGCTTGAACCTGTGGGCGTGGAAATAATCAGCCCATCGGCTCTGTAATGGCATATATAGCCCTTTTCGACAGCAAGGGAAACGTCAATATCGATCAATCTTGACAGTGAACCGCGAGAGATGACCGCATCATTGAGCGAATAAAATTCCTTTGTGCCGTGAAAGCTGCTGTGTGTTATTTTCAGCATCATCCGCTTTTCTACAGTATAACTGCCGTCGGTAAGCTTTGAAAGCATATCCAGTTCATCCGGTTCGATCCCTGCCACAAAGCCGAGTCTGCCCATATTGATACCGAGCAGCGGCTTATGCTGCAAAGCTGCGTGCTGTGCTGCGTGAATAATGGTACCGTCGCCGCCGATCGTCAAAACAAGGTCACACACCTCATACAGTTCCTGATCATCGGCAAACAAAACCCGATCGTCATTCAGACAGCTTTTATAGCGGTCTTTCAGTTGTTTGGACATCAACACACTCATACCGAGTGATCTCAGTTTTTCGATCGCATTCAGTGAGGTTTCATAAGCACCTTTTTTTGTTAAATTAGGAACAACGGCAATCTTTCCGAAGCTGTTCATAAAGCATTTCTCCAATGCGGTTATTTATCAAGCTCACCGTGTGAAGCATCCACCAGCTGCCCGATATTCAATTCCTTTAAAGTTTTCGGTTCGTCCGATTTGCGAATATAAATCAAGTATTCGATATTTCCTTCCGGACCTTTGATCGGCGAATAGTCGAGGTCAAGAACATCAAAACCGTTTTCAAGACAGAAATGATAAATCTTTTCAATGACCTCCCTATGAATATTCTTGTCGCGCACCACGCCGTTTTTTCCGACGTTGCCCCTGCCTGCTTCAAACTGGGGTTTGATAAGGCACACCGCCGTGCCGCTGTCCCTCAGCAGAGGGCGAACCGCCGGAAGCACCAGAGAAAGCGATATAAAACAAACGTCAACGCTGAAAAAATCAATGGTATCGGGAACCTGTTCTTTCGTGATATATCTGACATTGGTGCGTTCCAGATTAACAACTCTTTGATCATTGCGCAAACGCCAGTCCAACTGACCGTAACCGACATCTATCGCATAAACTTTTTTGGCACCGTTCTGTAACATACAATCCGTAAAACCGCCCGTTGACGCTCCGATATCCATTGTAATAAAATCTTTCAGATCCAGCGAAAACGACCTCATTGCCTTTTCCAGTTTCAAACCGCCGCGGCTGACATATTTCGGTTTGCCGCCGCGCATTTCAAGTTTGACATTTTCGCCGTAAGTCGTTCCGGGCTTGTCGGACTTTTGATTGTCAACATAGATAACGCCCGACATAATCAGCGCCTTTGCTTTTTCGCGGCTTTCGGCAAAGCCTGCTTCATAAACCATTACATCAAGACGTTTTTTCGCCGCCATTGGCTTTCCCTCCGTTTCGGCTGATTTTCAGTATTTTTTCCGTCATTTTTTTATCGTCAAGACCAAGCCTATATAAAGCGGAATCCGTTTTTGCCTGGTGAACATAATTTTCTATTGCGGTAAGATGATAACTTCCCTTAAATCCCTGCTCATACAGCTTAAATCCGAACACTTCCCCGATCCCGCCGTGCCTGATGCCCTCCTCGAAAAAACAGCAATACCGATAGACAGCCGCTTTTCTCGGCGCTGCCTTCGGAATCGGCTTGATCGTGTTGAGTTTCAGAATACACACATTGACCCCTTTTTTTTCAAGCTCCTCACGAGCAAGACAAGCATAAGAGAATAACCGTCCGTAGGTGATGATCAGAATTTCGGCATTGCGCTTGCCATAAAAACTGTACGGTTCGTTTGTCGGCTTATAATCTGACGGAAGATATAATTCTCCGCCTCTGGGGTATCTGACAGCGGTAACACCCCTTGTATGATATAATGCATTATACATCATATTCCGCAGTTCGTCAAAGCAAGCAGGCGAATAAACAGTCACATTCGGTATGGTATTCAAAAACGCTGCGTCAAAGATTCCCTGATGGGTTTCTCCGTCCTCTCCGACAATGCCGGCGCGGTCAATGCCGAGAACGATATGAAGATTCTGGAGCGCGGCGTCGTGCAGTATCTGGTCATAGCTTCTCTGCAAAAAAGTAGAATAAACACAGAACACAGGAATGATATTTCCTGCCGCAAGACCGCTGGCAAATGTGACAGCGTGTTCCTCGGCAATGCCGACATCAAAAAATCTGTCCTTATATTTCTTCGCAAATTTGTCCAGTCCCGTACCTGCCGCCATTGCTGCGGTGATCGCACAGAGCCGTTTATCAACGTCCGCCGTCTTGCAGAGAAATTCTCCGACAATATCCGAATAACCCTTTGAGGAGCTGATCGGTTCGCCCGTATCAATATCAAACGCCGAAACACCGTGAAAATTTTTCGGGTTTTTTTCCGCGAATTCATAACCCTTTCCCTTTGTCGTGCAGACGTGAACCAAAACGGGGCCTCGTCTGCGTTTCGCTGCATTGAGCGCTGTCTGAAGCTGTGAAATGTCGTGACCGTCATAAGGACCGTAATAGGCAAAACCAAACTGCTCAAACATATTTTTCTGATGACCAAAAAAATTATCCTTTAACCAGTCCTTGAAATTTTTCACGCCTTTGGCAAGCGATTTTCCTATTACGGGAATTTTTTCCAAACGGCTCTGCACTCTCAGTTTGGTATCGAGATACGATGGCTTGATACGCATTTTGGAAAGATAGCGCGCCATTGAGCCGACATTTTTTGAAATCGACATTTTATTGTCATTCAGAATAACAATCAGATTATTTTTGGAACGACCTGCATTGTTAAGACCCTCAAATGCCAGACCTCCCGATAAGGCACCGTCACCGATGACCGCCACCGTATAATGGTCGTCCTTGCTGATCTCGCCGGCACAGGCGATTCCGAATGCCGCAGAAATCGATGTACTGCTGTGTCCCGTATCGAAAGCGTCATACATACTTTCATTTCTTTTCGGAAATCCCGAAAGACCGTTTTCGGTTCGTATGGTGCCGATCTGAGAATAACGTCCCGTAAGAATTTTATGGGCATAACACTGATGACCGACATCCCACACAATTTTATCAACGGGACAGTCAAATACCGTGTGTATCGCTAGCGTCAATTCAACAACACCGAGGTTGGAAGCAAGATGACCGCCGTTTTTGGAAACGGTTCCAACAATCGTTTGCCGTATTTCCTCGGACAGTTCTTCCAACTGATCCGGGGAAAACTCCTTGATGTCGGACGGAGAATTGATTTTTTTTAAAAGACTGATATTTGTCATTTCTGGTTGCTCCGATTTTGTGATATAATTTATATCATATCATTATACTATATTTTTTCAAAATATTCAATTATTTTTTCCTGTCGCGAAGAAAAACGGCAAATTCCTCCAAATTCGATGTATCACCGCCGAAATGCTGAAATGTTTTCAGACTCGACAGGGCGGCTTCTGTATAGCGCGCGCTTAATTTTCTGCATTCGTCCAGTCCCAACAGGGAAACATACGTTGATTTTTTGTTTTCTGCGTCACTTCCGATCGGTTTTCCTAGGGTTTCGGTGTCAGAAGTAACATCAAGAATGTCATCAACGATCTGAAAAGCCAGTCCGATATGATAGGCATAATCTTCTGCGGCTTTCCGCTGTTCAGAATTAGCACCTGCCGAAATACAGCCAAGCTGACAAGCGGCATTGATCAGCGCTCCCGTTTTTTTTCTGTCCATTATTTCAAGATGTTTTGCCGAAACACGTTTGTTTTCACTTGCAAGGTCAATGATCTGACCGCCGATCATTCCTACCGCCCCTGCACATTTTGCCAGAACCGATACGGCTTCTGCGCACTTTTCCGCACCGTTCCTTCCGAGAGATTCGGCATTGGTGACAGTACCGAACGCAAGGGTCAGAAGTCCGTCCCCTGCAAGAAGCGCCGTTGACTCGCCATATACTTTATGATTGGTAGGCTTTCCTCTGCGCAGATCGTCATTGTCCATACAAGGGAGGTCATCGTGTATCAGCGAATAAGTATGAACCATTTCAACCGCACACGCAAACGGCATAACCGCCTCAAGGCTGCCGCCGCACAGCTTGGCAAATTCTATCGCCAGCATCGGACGAATCCGCTTTCCGCCTGCTGTCAGACTGTATTTCATTGCGTCAATGACACTTTGACACAGTTCTTCATTTTGAGGAAGATATGATAAAAGAGCGTTATCGATTTCTGTTATATAATCATTCATTTTTTATTCCTCCGTGTCGGAAATTTCGGAAATCAGCGTGATTTTCTGTTCTGCCTTATCCAAAAAATCATAGCAGGCGGCAGAAAGCTTTGTACCCTCCTCGAAAAGCTTGATGGACTGATTCAGAGAAAGTTCTCCGTTCTCCAGAAGCTGTACGATCTCTTCAAGGCGCAGAACTGATTTTTCATAATCAAAAGTCTTTTTCATTGCCTGTTGTTCCTTTCGTTTCAGTAGATTTTTTTGGTACGGGCAGTATGACTTTACATTTCAGTGTACCGTCCGACAGTATCACGTCGATATTTTCGTCCATACCGACAGACTGAACGGATCTGACGGCTTCACCACCCCGCATCGTGATGGAATAGCCTCTTGAGAGAATTTTAAGAGGGCTTAATGCATCCAATTTTGCATTGATTCCTGCAAATTTTTTCTGCTCCTCCGACAGCTTTGCCGAGTAAGCAAGCATTAACGACCGTGAAAGTACATCAAGCCTGATACGCATATGATCAACGGCTTCCAGCGGTGATCTCAAAACATTTGCTTTGGAAAGTTCATCCAGTCTGCGGCGTTCAAAAGTGATTCGCGAGTGGATTCTTTCCGAAAGTTTTTCCTGAAAATAAGCAAGGTCGGCATACATCGTCTGTAAGTCGGGTGTCGCCAGTTCCGCCCCTGCCGACGGCGTGGAAGCACGGACATCCGCAACAAAATCACAGATGGTAAAATCCGTTTCGTGTCCGACTGCCGAGATGACCGGAATCTTGGAAGCAAAAATCGCGCGCGCCAGTGTTTCATCATTAAATGCCTGCAAATCCTCTATCGAACCGCCGCCCCGTCCGATAATGATCACATCGGCACATTGCAGACGATTCAGTTTTTCCACCGCATCTGTCAATTGTCCGGCAGCATCGTCTCCCTGAACCAAAACGGGGCACATCACGATTTCCCCTATGGGATAGCGGCGCTTTAATATTCTGCTGATGTCCTGAACGGCGGCACCTGTCGGTGAAGTGATGACACTGATTTTTTTCGGTAATGTCGGAAGCGGTTTTTTATACGCTTCATCAAAAAGTCCCTCGGCAGAAAGTTTTTTCTTTAACTGCTCAAAAGCAAGATTCAGCGCACCGATCCCATCGGGCTGCATATCGTCAATATATACCTGATACGCGCCCGTTGCTTCATATAAAGATACTCTGCCCCTGACAAGCACCGTCATTCCGTTTTCGGGACGAAATTTCAGATATTTTGCGCTGCCGGCAAACATCACGGCTCTTACTGCGCTCTTTTCGTCCTTCAGGGTAAGATAAATATGACCCGAACGCTGATGGTCGGTCAGGTTTGAAATTTCACCTTTCAGATACACGGAACGAAGTTTCTCATTCGTTTCCAAGACGGATTTTACGTAAAAATTCAGTTGTGATATGCTAAGTATTGTTAAAGCCATTGTTCCTCTCACTCAAATTTGATCTGACCGTCCGACGCACTCGGCAAATGATAGCCGAGGTGCAGGCAGGCGGCTTTTGTGATACAGCGTCCTCTTGGTGTACGATTGAGAAAACCGATCTGCATCAGATACGGTTCTATAACGTCCTCAATTGTCACGGCTTCTTCTCCTATTGCTGCTGCAAGTGTTTCCAGTCCTACGGGACCTCCTCTGTAGAATTTCACGATTGCCGATAACATTCTTCTGTCGTTGGCATCCAATCCAAGTTCGTCGATCTCAAGACGTTCCAGGGCGATCTGTGCCGTTGGGAGTGTGATCACTCCGTCGGACATTACCTGTGCAAAGTCACGCACACGCTTCAACATTCTGTTCGCGATTCTCGGAGTGCCTCTTGAACGGGAGGCGATTTCCAACGCACCGTCAGGCTCTATCTTAATGCCGAGGATGGACGCACTTCTTGTAACGATTCGCGCCAGTTCTTCGGGTGTATATAACTCCAGTCTGAGTGTCACTCCGAATCGGTCACGCAGCGGCGCGGTAAGCTGACCGGCACGTGTCGTGGCTCCGACAAGCGTAAAGTGCGGCAGCGGCAGATGATATGCCGCTGCCATTTGTCCTTTGCCTGTGACAATATCGATCGCAAAATCCTCCATTGCAGGATAAAGGATCTCTTCAACGGCTCTCGAAATGCGGTGTATTTCATCGATAAACAGAACATCGCCCTCGTTAAGATTCGTCAGAATTGCCGCAAGGTCGCCGGGCTTTTCAATGGCAGGACCCGACGTGATACGAAGATTGACCCCCAGTTCGTTCGCAATAATTCCCGACAAAGTGGTCTTTCCCAGTCCGGGAGGTCCGTACAAAAGAACGTGGTCAAGACTTTCGTTTCTTTGTTTTGCGGCTTCGATATAAACAGCAAGGTTTTGTTTGGCTTTTTCCTGACCGATATAATCATCAAGGCTTCTCGGACGCAGCGGATTGTCACTGTCGGTATCGCCCATTATTTCTGTGGGAGAAACTATTCTGTTTTCAAAATCAAAATCTTCCATTTTGGGATCCTTTCCTTATGATTTTTTTCCAATCGCTTTCAAAGTTTCACCGATAATTTTTTCAACAGGCAATTCGGGGTCGATCTCCTTCATAAACGGCATTACTTCATCGGGTAAATAACCCAGAACCGCAAGCGCATTGACTGCCTGTGAAACATTGCTGGAGGAAATCACGACTGCTCCGCCTGCTGTTGCTGTGCTTCCGGCGGTCTGCTCCGTTATGCCGAGTTTTTTGACTTTATCTTTCAGTTCCAGAATGATTCTTTGTGCCAGTTTATTTCCGACACCATTGGCTTTTGTCAGAGTTTTGGTATCGCCCATTGACACGGCAAGGGCGACCTGCTCGGGCGAAAGCTCCGAAAGAAGCGCTACGGCAAGTCTTGCTCCCACACCGCTGATCGACATCAGCATTTTAAAACAGTTCAGTTCATCGGTCGCCGCAAAGCCGCAAAGTTCTACCGCGTCATCACGAACGATCATATGTGTATATAACATTGCTTTTTCACCAATACGGGGCAACAGCCGCAATGTATTGAAAGTGGTAAGGCATTTGTAGCCCACGCCTCCGCACTCGATAACAACCGCATTTGGTTCCGTATGTATTACTGTTCCGTTAAGACTGTATATCATAATTATCTCCTTCTGTTCAGCAGTGAGCGAAGTTTTGTACCCGAACACTGTGCGTGACATATCGCCATTGCCAACGCATCGGCGGTATCATCGGGTTTCGGTACTTTTTCAAGTTTCAGCAGGCGGCGTGTCATTTCCATCACCTGCGGCTTCTGTGCCTTTCCGTAGCCCGTGACCGCCATTTTCACCTGTAAGGGTGTGTATTCCGTGATCGGGATATTATTATTCTGTGCGGCAAGAAGAATCACTCCTCTTGCTTCGGCAACGGCAATGGCTGTTTTTTGGTTATTTTGAAAATACAATTTTTCGATCGCCATTTCGTCCGGGTCGTTTTTAATGATAACGGAAGTCAGTGCCGTGTATATCTGCTGTAAGCGAAGCGGAAAGGGCGTTTCGGCTTCCGTGGTGATCGCTCCGTAGTCAACGGAACGATAACGCACACCGTCAAATTCGATAACCCCGTAGCCGACAATGGCATAACCGGGGTCGATTCCCAAAATTTTCATATTTGTTCCCTCAACAATCAAAATTACCCGTTTATTATACCATATTTTTTAAACCGTATCAACACAAATGAACAAATGTTTGTAAAAAATAAATCGTGAAACAACATTTGTTTCACGATCAGGGCTATTTTTTCCACTAAGGTTGATAAAACCAAGGTGTAATTTTCCATTTCAGAATTTTATTCCGCAGCTTTGACGGCGTTATTTTGGAAATTTTCAGAAGCTCGTCATAATGCTTCAAGCGAAGTGAATTTTTGATGGCGGAATAGCTGAAATTTTCGTTCAGAAGCATATCAACGACCGACATCACGACAGAGGGAAGCTTATCATACTCAAACAATGCCGTCAGTTTTGTTTCCTCACGATGACAAAGCGTAAGGGTTTCATATACTTTGAGCATCGCGTCGATTCGGTTCAGACAGGCACTGTTTCCCGTGATATTATCCTTCGGCATACTGTTGGCAAGGTCACGGCGAAGCGGAATATCCACATAGGATATTTTCGGACCGCATAACAAAACGTTATAGATAAAAGCCTCCGCATAACCGTAACTGCAATCTTCATAAAATTTGATATGGTTGCCTAAAAGATATTCACGGTTGAGCATAACGGCACTGAAATCAATATTGACAAGTGAGCGTATCAGTCCGATCAACAGGTCAACCCCCGAAATATTGTCCAGCCCTTTTTTCACGATCTCTGATTTTTCCTTATCGCCGGACGGCACGGCAAAAACAAAATCGGCATTGTTTTCCTCAATGGTTTTGTAATACTGAGGAATATAATTTTTGTAAAGCTTGCTCGGATAGACAAAAGTGATATATTTACCGTCGGATTTATAGATTCCCGTATTCAGCGCAGAACTGACAGTACTGCCGCCGCTTTGAATGACGCAGCCGCGAAGCTTATGTTTTTTGATCTCGTTCAAAGCAGAAAGTACACTGTTATCGGTAGAATTCATATCGATGACGATAAATTCCACATCAAGGCCCTTTGTCACCTCGGAAATCCGACGGATAATGTCGGCGGTTTTATGTTTATTGTTTTTTGACGGAATAATTACGGACAAGTCAACATTAGCCATCATAATTTCTCCTCTTTTTCTTTACGAATATTATAACACAGTTACGCAAAAAATGACAAAAATGTAACTGAGAATTTAGAGGAAAATTTTTCAACATTTTTATGCACTTTCACCGATACAAAACCGCCGCGAATTGATATTATCCGCAGCGGTCAAAAAATTCTATTGATAAAATTGATTAAGAAAGTCTGTTCCGAATCAGGTCTGCCGTTTCATTGGCAAGCTTTGTGATCTGTTCTTTGTCAAGTCCTTCCAACATTACGCGCACAAGCGGTTCCGTACCCGACAAACGCACCAGTATTCTTCCGCTGTCGCCAAGTTCGGTTTTAACGCTTTCGATTTTTGCCTTGATCTCCTCATCCGAAGCATACTTTTCCTTACCCTCCGGTGTTACTTTGACATTGACAAGTACCTGCGGATAATGCTTCATCAGCTTTGTAATATAGGAAAGCTTTGTTTTTCTTTTGTGGACAATGCTCAAAAGCTGTGCCGCTGTCAACTGTCCGTCACCTGTTGTTGCATAGTCAAGGAAAATAACGTGCCCTGACTGCTCTCCGCCGAAATTATAGCCTTCTTTCCGCATTGCTTCCAAAACATAACGGTCGCCTACATCGGCTGAAACAAATTTGATCTTGTTTTCTTCGCAGAATTTGCCGAAACCCATATTGGACATCACCGTTCCGACAACGGCATTTTTACTGAGCTGGTCTCTCGACAACAGATCCATTGCGCAAATCGCCATTATAAAGTCACCGTCAACCACTTCTCCGTTGTCATCAACCGCAAGGAATCTGTCTGCATCACCGTCAAAAGCAACACCAAGCTCCACATCATTTTCCATCACATATCTCTGGAGATTTTCCAGATGGGTGGAACCGCAGTTGTCGTTGATATTAATGCCGTTTGGCGTATCAAACAGCATATGACATTCTGCGCCAAGACGAGTAAACAATGCCTGTGCTGTGCGTGAAGCGGAGCCGTTTGAACAGTCAATGGCAATTTTCATCCCGTCAAGCTTACAAGGAACCGTTTCGATAACGTGATAGATATAATCTTCTGTAGCATTTTCGGCGATCGATACGCTTCCAAGTGCGCTTCCCTCCGGTGTCTGATATGGCTGTGTGTTGTCAAGCACAATGGCTTCGATCTGTTCCTCCAATGCGTCGGGGAGCTTAAAGCCCTCACCGGAAAAAATCTTGATACCGTTAAATTCAAACGGATTATGAGATGCCGAAATCATAATACCTGCGTCTGCGTGATACTTCTTGATCAGATAAGCAACCGCAGGCGTCGGAACCACGCCTAACAGCGTCACATCGGCACCGACGGAACATAAGCCTGCTGCCAGTGCTCCCTCCAGCATATCCGAGGAAAGTCGGGTATCTTTGCCGATCAGAATTTTCGGATGATTTCCACCGTCCTTTGTCAGCACCATTGCGGCAGCCTTGCCGATATTCATTGCAAGCTCGCAAGTCAATTCAGTGTTGGCGATTCCTCTTGCTCCGTCCGTTCCAAATAATCTTCCCATAATTAATAAACTCCCTCTCTATATAAATTTGACCGATTGTCAACTGATATATTTTATGTAATCACAGCACGAATTAATGAATCTTCAAGCCGTTTTTGTATGCGCATAAAAATGCCGTACCTGCGGCATTGTCCGCCGAAAATTCGGGCTGTGCAAAATAAGCGGCGAATTTTCTCGTCATATGGTCTTTGATGATCTTGTTTGACATCACGCCCCCCGCAAATACGACAGGCATTTGTCCGTAGGTTTCCAGAAGCCGTTGGCACATCTGGTCAAGTGTCTGTTGAACATATTCCAGACACATTGCGGCAACGGTTTCCGGTGATTTCCCGTTTTCATATGCCTTCCGGCAAATATTCTCTATGCCCGAAAGACAGCAGTTATTACCTTTCAGGGTCGGTCTGACACGAATTTTTTCCGTGTTTTGGACTGCCAGCTTTTCCAGTTCGGCACCGCACGGAAAAGGCAGTCCGAGCATTACACCGATTCGGTCGATCAACTGACCTGCATTTAAGTCCAATGTTTCAGCGACCAGTTCCACCGAAAAGACATTATCACTGTCAGGTGTTACAATGACCGCTTCTGTCGTGCCTCCCGACACATGAAACGCAAGAAATCGTTTGTCTGTCAAATCGGTTCTTCCCGATGAAAAAAGTGCCGCGGCGATATGACCGTTTTGATGAGAAAATGTATCAAGCGGCACGTGCATTGTCTGTGACAATATTTTTGCCGCCGACAGTCCTACCGTAAAACACGGCATATAAGAGCCGTCAACATCCCGAGGCCGTGACGAAACGCCGACAGCCGTTATTTTCCCGTTGAAATCCGAAAAAATTTTGTCAATGATTTCGGGAAGCTGCTGAACGTGATGAAATACAGCGTCACTTTGCCGCAAACCGCACTCCCCGTTTTTCACAGGGAGAAGCTTTTTGGCGTGAATCATTCCGTTTTCCGGACTGTACAAAGCGGCTGAGGTCGTGTAGTTGCTAGTATCGATCCCAAGATAATAAGCCATTATTCATCACCGCTTGATTTCATCGATTTTGAAATGGAACCGAGCACACCATTGACAAATGCGCCGTCATTGTCCGTGGCATAGCTTTTGGCAAGGTCAACGGCTTCATTGATCGAAACGCTGATTGGTATTTCGTCAATGTACCGCATTTCAAAAACAGCGATACGCAGAATCGTAAGGGATATTTTTGAAATACGGTTTTTCTTCCAGCCTTTCAGATTGGCTTCAATCTGTTGGTCGATTTCGTCTATATGTTCCTCTACACCTTCGACAACCGTTCTGATATAGTCACTGACAACGGTATCGCGCGCACTTTCCGCGTCGGAAAAGGCATCTTCGGGTGTATCGTCACGGAACATACTCTCGAACACAAAGCCGAAAGCGATCTTTCTTTCCTCACGGCGGCTTGTTTTTTTGTTTGCATTTTGATTTTCCATATTGACCCTCTTTCCATCAAGTGTTCAAAATTGCCTTGTGGAATACTTTCTTACCCTTTTTGATGACAACATAGCCTTTGGAGAAATTCTCTGCTGTCAGTTCTGCTTTCACATCGGTTATTTTTTCGTCATCGATCGAAATACCGCCCTGCTGTATCAGACGTCTTGCCTCTGCCTTCGACGGTACTAACTTTGTTGCGGCAAGAAGGTCGATCAGTCCGATCTTTCCGTCTGTCAATACAGAATTGTCAAGCTCTGTTGACGGCATATTGTCGGTGTCTGCTTTATTTGAAAATAATGCTCTTGCTCCTTCCAGTGCCTTTTCTGCTTCTTCCTCGCCGTGAACCAGTTTCGTCAGTTCATAAGCAAGAATTTCTTTTGCCTTGTTCAGTTCGCTGCCCTCCAGCTTTGCCAGTTCTCTGATCTGCTCCATCGGAACAAAGGTCAGCATTTTCAGGCACTTAATCACATCGCTGTCGGCAACATTTCTCCAGTACTGGAAGAAATCAAACGGACTGGTTTTTTCCGCGTCGAGCCATACTGCACCTTTTTCCGTTTTGCCCATTTTCTTACCCTCGGAGTTGAGGAGAAGATTGATCGTCATTGCATAGGAATCCTTGCCGAGTTTTCTTCTGATCAGCTCTGTGCCGCCGAGCATATTGCTCCACTGGTCGTCCCCGCCGAACTGGAGATTACAGCCGTATTTCTGGAACAGCGACAAAAAGTCGTAGCTTTGCATAATCATATAGTTGAATTCAAGGAAACTAAGTCCTTTTTCCATACGCTGTTTGTAGCACTCCGCACGAAGCATATTATTTACGGAGAAACAAGCGCCGACCTCCCGGAGAAGCTCCACATAGTTCAGTTTCAAAAGCCAGTCGGCATTGTTGACCATCAGCGCTTTATCATCAGAAAAGTCAATGAATCTTGCCATCTGCTTTTTGAAGCAGTCGATATTGTGCTGAATCGTTTCCTGCGTCATCATTTTGCGCATATCGGTCTTGCCGGACGGATCACCGATCATTGCGGTTCCGCCGCCAAGAAGTGCGATCGGTTTGTTGCCTGCCATTTGCAGTCGTTTCATCAGGCAGAGTGCCATAAAATGTCCTACGTGCAGACTGTCTGCCGTCGGGTCAAAGCCGATATAAAAAATCGCCTTACCCGAATTGATCAATTCCTTAATTTCTTCTTCATCGGTCATCTGAGCGATCAGTCCACGCTCCTGAAGTTCTTCAAATACTCCCATTTCAGTCTGTCCTTTCATTGATAGTGAATGCGTCGGGGAAGCCAGGGCGGCTGCCTGCCTCCCTAAGAGCCTGTTTAAAATCTTAGCACCGCACGGCTTTTTGGCACATTTTTCCGCTAACTGCGTCAAAAAGACTTGCCATACGTCAGT
>CADCRH010000134.1 GCA_902803805.1 uncultured Ruminococcus sp. | reverse complement strand
TTTAAAACATTTAATTTGTGGGTTCAAGTCCCACTACCGGCACTTTGCAAAACACCGTATCAATACTAACCATTCAGTATTGATACGGTGTTTGTTTATTTTAACAGTTCCATTATCAGCATAACACCAAAACACATACCTTTGCTAAAATGTTCTCCTTCTGCTATGACGCTTTCTTCTGCTCGTGCGTTATCATACTCGCTGTACAGTTTTGACTGTCTTAATTATAATATTTTGACAGTCAAAAGTTAAGTGTTTTTAAAAAATACTGTCAATCATCAGGCAAAAATGAAAACTGCAACACTACAAAAATCATTCATAGTGTTGCAGTTTTACTATCAATTCGCTAAACGATCGTTTTTATTTTACCTTCATTACACCGAGGGACTGCGGGAGCATTGTGATCTCATCGTTTTCAACACAAGCCTTGCCAATGGAAAAAACAGGTGCGTCACAATCAAAATCAAACGGTGCTGTTTGTTTCTGCTCGGTCGGGTTAACTGCTATGATAAAATCTCCGCGTTTGAAAATAAACGGATATTTTCCTTTTTTCGCATAGACTACCTCAAAATCTCCGTCAGACTGTAGGTCTGTAAATTGATGGCGGACAGCAATTACTTTCTTAATGGTGTTCAAAAGAGAATCGGGGTCGGCTTCCTGTGCCTGAACGGTCGGAGCATCCTCCGCTGTATCAACGGGAAGATAAAGCTGCTCTTTGTTGGCAGTCGAGAAACCGTGATTCGGGGTATCATCCCATTGCATAGGTGTACGGGTGCCTGTACGGCTGTAACCGCCCTCTTTACTGTTCAAACCGTCGATAAATCTCATTCCGATCTCATCACCGTAGTAAAGAAACGGAACACCCGGCATTAAAAAGACAAACGAATAAGCAATTTTTGCTTCAAGCGGTGTAAACAGTTTTGTCATTCTCGGTGTATCGTGGTTACAGGTGATAAAGCTGATATAACCTTTTCCCTTTGTTCCTTTCAGATCATCAAGGTATTCATCCAAAAATTTCGTGATGTCACCTTTGCCGTTCTTGCCGAAGATTGCCTGACACTCACCCGTTTCTTTGTCCTTTTCACGGAAAAGATGACGATAGCCGTTATTGTCGTGGTCAAGGTAAAAATCACTGTGGAATCCTGCACCAATCGCTACTTTCGGATTGCACCATTCGGAAATGATCGCCGCTTCAGGATATTCCTTATCAAGCATTTTACGGACATTTCGCCATATTTTACAGGTTTCGGGCTTTTCGCCGTCCTCGTTCTTGACAAGAGAATCCGCCATATCGACACGGAATCCGTCACAACCCATATCAAGCCAGAAACGCATAATATCTTTCAGTGCTTCAACCGTTGCTTTACAGTCAGGGTGTGATGTCGGAAGCTGCCAGGCAGGATGTGTGATCTCATTAAAACCGTAGTTCAAAGCCGGCTGTGAGCTGAAAAAGTTCACCAGATAATTGCCGTCACGGTCGGTAACACCACAGATAAATTTATACTGCGGCGGCGCTTCCCAAACACTGTCTGTCCATATGTAACGGTTGCTGTATTCGTTTTTGTCCGCTTTTTTACTGTTTTTAAACCATTCGTTTTGGTCGGATGTATGACCCGGTACCAGGTCAAGAAGAATCTTAATGTCCTTTTGGTGTGCTGTTTCAAAAAGGTGCTTCAAGTCATCATTGGTGCCGTAACGTTCGGCAACAAGATAATAATTTCTGACATCATAGCCTGCGTCCATAAACGGTGAATCAAATACGGGATTGAGCCATATCGCATTACAGCCAAGACTTTTTACATAGTCAAGCTTTGATTCAATGCCTTTGATGTCCCCTATTCCGTCACCGTTGCTGTCGCAAAATGTCTGGGGATAAATTTCATAAAAAACTGCGTCTTTTAACCAATTTGGCATAATAAACCTCCGATAATCATAATTTTTATACATTATAACACATCAAAGAAGTTTATTCAATCGTAAATTCATTTTAATCCGGTAAGCTTTCCATTGTTGATAATTTGTTTTTGAACCCTCTCAACAATTATGAATTATGCATTATGAATTATGAATTCAGCATATATATTGTCTGAGGTGTTGAGATGGAAACATTAGAAAAAATGAATTCGGCAGTCAACAATCTTGTATGGGGCCCCTATATGCTGTGTCTGCTCCTCGGAGTGGGAATCTTTTTCAGTGTGAAACTGCGTTTTTTTCAAATCTTCAAGTTCAGGCTCTGGTGGAAAGAAACCGTAATGTCTTTCTTCCAATCAAACAGCCGCTCCCGGACAAAAGAAAAAATTTCGCCTTTTCAGGCAATGTCAACGGCTTTGGCAGGCTCTATCGGAACAGGTAATATTGTTGGTGTGGCAAATGCTGTTGCAATGGGTGGCGCCGGTGCGGTATTCTGGATGTGGGTCGCGTCTTTCTTCGGAATGGCAACGATTTTCGCGGAAAACGTTCTCGGCGTGAAGTACAGAGTGAAAAGAAACGGCAAATATGTCGGTGGTCCTATGTACTACATAGAAAAGGGCTTGAAATGTAAATGGCTCGCCGTTATTTTTGCAGTGATATGCACCGTTGCCGCGTTGGGAATGGGCAATATGACTCAGGCAAATTCTGCGGCAGGCGCCTTGGAAAGCTGTTTCGGTGTGCCGTCGTGGGTCAGCGGCATTATTCTGGCTTTTGCCACAGGCTTTATTATTTGCGGAGGAATTGACAGGATCTCCAAACTGACAGAAAAACTGATTCCGTTGATTTCCGTTGTTTTTATCATTGCGGTTATCTCGGTTTTGGCGATGAACTTTCAAAAGATTCCGCAGGGCTTTTCGGAAATGCTCAACGGAGCATTTGACCTCCAATGTGTTTCGGGCGGACTGATGGGCTACGGAATGTCCACGGCGATCAAATACGGTATTTCAAGGGGTGTATTTTCTAACGAAGCAGGTCTTGGCAGCTCCCCTATCGTTCACTCGGCAGCCGATACGGATAATGCCTATCGTCAGGGTATGTGGGGCGTTTTTCAGGTGTTTATCGATACCACTGTTCTTTGTACGCTGATGGCTTTCTGTATTTTGACAACAGGTTCGGATAAAAGTGGTCTTGACGGAATCGAACTCAGTATCCATACTTTTCACAGCGTTTTCGGAGTGATGGGAAAAATTTTTGTTTCGGTGTCCATTTTTGTTTTTGCCTTTGCCACGCTGGTTTCGTGGTGCTATTATGGTGAAAAAAGTCTTGAATATTTAAGCGGCAACAAATTCATTCAACCCTACAGAATCCTCTATGCCGCTTTTGCTTTTATCGGCTGCATAATGAATATCTCGCTAGTATGGGATATTTCTGATACGCTCAACGGTCTGATGGCGATACCGAATCTAATCGCAATCGTTCTGCTTTCCGGCGAAGTCAAATACAGCGGTATCAAAGACTTAAACGCCGACCGCAAAAAGTAATTTTATAAATTTCTTGTAAATGCGTACAAAATAGTTTATAATAGAAAAGTAACTTTATTATGAAAGAGAAAAAAGATTATGCTGTTATCGGAATTTGCTGCCAATACTACTGTAAAAAACGAGCTTTCGGAGACTATGAAAAACAACAGTCTGCCCCACGCCATCTTATTGACCGGCGCAAAAGGTACAGGCAAAAAAACGCTTGCCGATATGATCGCACAATACTGTGTCTGCTCATCCGACACAGCACGACCGTGCGGAATCTGCCCCGACTGTCTGAAAGCGCAAAAACAAATTCACCCCGATATTGTCACCGCTGACGGAAACAACACGGGGGCGCTTTCGATCGATTCTGTCAGAAAGATACGCGCTTCGGCATATATCAAGCCGAATGAAGCCGCAGCAAAAGTTTATCTTCTTTTGAACTGCGAAAAAATGCTTCCCCCTGCTCAGAATGCATTTTTGAAAATTTTGGAGGAGCCTCCCGAAAACGTCGTTTTTATAATGACGGCAGTATCGGCTTCATCACTGCTGCAAACCGTTCGGTCAAGGTCGAGAATCTTTTCTCTTTATCCTGCGGCAGTATCGGAAGCGGTCAATGAGGTTCAAAAAAGACTGCCCGAAAAAAGTGCTGACGAAATCAAAAACGCTGCCGAACGGTGCGGCGGCAATATCGGAATGATACTGCAAACACTCGAAAACGGCGGCGAAGAAGCAATGAAGCTGGCAGAGGAAATTTTTTCTGCCATATTGCTTTCTGTGGAATATCCGCTTTTAACACTGACCTATCGGCTGACGCAAAGCAGAAACTTTGCTGTGAATGTGGCAGATTGTCTGATCGAAGTTTCCGCAGAGGCAGTGAAAGCGTCAGCAGGTGTGAAAACCTCTTGTGCGGCTGCCGAAAATGCTGCCAAAAAAATTTCAAAAAAACGACTGATCAAAATACAAAACAAGGCTCAGAAAGCAAGAGAAATTTTAAATTCAAATGTCAATATGAATTTTTTCTGTACGTGGCTGTGTGCTGCATTAAGATCATAAAACAAGATCATAAAACGGAGGATGATATAAATGGCTTGTATCATAGGTGTAAGGTTCAGAGATGTCGGAAAGATCTATTACTTTGACCCGGACGGTTTAGAACTGCGGAAGGGCGACCGCGTGATCGTTGAAACCAGCCGCGGCATTGAGTGCGGCGAGGTGGCAATGGCAAACAGGATCATAGCGGATGAGGAAATCAGTTATCCGCTGAAAAAGCTGATTCGTGTTGCTACCGAGGACGACTTGAAAAAAGTCGCAGAAAACAAAGAAAAAGAAAAAAAGGCATTTGACATATGTGTTCAGAAAATACAGGCTCACAAACTGAAAATGAAGTTGGTGAATGTCGAATATACCTTTGATAACAATAAAATTCTATTTTATTTCACGGCTGACGGCAGAGTGGATTTCCGTGAGTTGGTCAAGGATCTGGCTTATGTTTTCAGAACCAGAATAGAGCTTCGTCAGATTGGTGTCAGAGATGAAGCGAAGATGGTCGGCGGTCTTGGTATCTGCGGCAGACCGTTCTGCTGTAATTCGTTCCTCGGAGAGTTTCAGCCCGTTTCCATCAAAATGGCAAAAGAACAGGGTATGTCGCTGAATCCGGTGAAAATTTCGGGTACGTGCGGACGTTTGATGTGCTGTCTGAAATACGAGCAGGAGGCTTACAGCGACCTTTTGAAAAACACTCCGAAAACGGGTGCCATCGTCAACACGCCTGACGGTAAAGGAACCGTTACGGATATGAACCTGATAACGGGAAAACTGACTGTTTCCTTGCACAAAGCCCCCGATGCCGCCGCGCGGACATACAAAGCTTCGGACGTCACCATTATCAAAGACGCTCAAATCAAAGTCGAAAAATCAGAGCTTGAAAAGCTGAAAAAACTGGAAAAACAATAACACAAATTAATTCATAATTGCCCTGCGGGGTAAGGGAAAGACTGTCAACTCAATCGGCTATCACTTGTGCCATTATTCTTTAGTTGACAGTCTTTTCTCTATATTAGAGCGTGTTAACATAAATATTTACAAATCCGCATGAAAGCTGTATAATAGACGTATGAAACTGACTAAAAAACAATACCGACAAATCGATCATTTGATGCCGATTCCCCGAAAGCCACCCGAGATCTCAAATTATCAATTTTTGTGTGCATTACTTTACATGATAGAAAACGGCTGC
>CADCRH010000133.1 GCA_902803805.1 uncultured Ruminococcus sp. | reverse complement strand
TTCGACCCCGAAGCGACGGTTGTTCTAAAAGAGGCTCCCAAGCTGACAGAAACCTGTCCGATTTGCGGCAATGAAAACTATATCGGCAGTAAATTCTGCGAACATTGCGGCAGCAGCATTGTTAAGGACGAACCGCCGCAGACCGCTCCCGAAACTGCCGCCGCTCAGCCTGAACCCGAACATATTCCGACAGAACCCGTTATGAACCCTGTTTCTATTAAGAAAACAAAGCCTGCACCTCAGTCACAGGCAACGGAATCTGCTCCATCTGAGCCTGTCATCCATCCTGTTTCCATCAAGAAGCCCGAACCTGTACCGCAGATTCAGCCGCCAGTTTCCATGCCCGAAACTGTTTCGGAGCCTGAACAAGCTGCTGTTGCTTCTGTTGCCGATACAATTTCTGAAACGCCCGCAGCCCCCGTTATTTCGGAAACTCCCCTCACTCCTACAGAAAATCCGAACGAAAAAGTGTGCCCCAACTGCGGAACTGCTAACCCCTTATCCGGTCTTTTCTGTAAGAAGTGCGGTGTTATGCTGAACAAAGCCAGACCAAAGCCGGTTCAGACACCCCAAAGTACTGTACAAACAAATTGTCTTTGCTCCAACTGTGGAACAGAGAACAGCGCCCAAAGCAAATTCTGCAAGAAATGCGGAAACAAACTGAAATGATCTTATCTTGTGCCGAATCACTGTTATTCGGCACAAATTATTTTATACTTGAATTGGCTGATTAAATAGGTTATAATAGCCTTATTGCAAAAAGAAAAAAGGCATAAATGATATTGCTATCTCAGGGAGGACAATATGAAAAAAATATTTGTTGTTTTAATAAGCTCCGTTCTTGCCCTTTCAATGACGGGCTGTATGTCGAGAAACGGCGAATCACTTGAAAATGTCAACACCGCCGACGAACCAAATGCCGACAACATTCATTCCACTGATTACGAAAATAACCTCAATGGTCTTGAAAAATATTTGATTGAGTTGGATTATATTCCTCAGAAATCCGAACCTACCGAAATGCTCTGTACCGTAATAGGCGCTGTGGCAGGCGACCGATACATTTTTACGGTCAATTCCTCAAGAGTGGTGGTTGAGCTGTACGAATACGAACCCGACAACCTGAATGATGACGCAATGCGTGTAATTAATGAAGTACAAAAGGATGGAGAATTCCACGTATTTGCTTCCGAGAATTTCTCTGATGACACCTATCAGGCAACGCTCTCCGACAACCAAAAATACCTGATGATCTACACCGATTCCTCCGAATCAGAGGACAACACCAAGCGCAAGGAAAATGTTGAAAAGGCGGTTACAGCTTTCAACGGCGGAAAAACGACCGAAAAAACTTCTTCTGACAGCAAAGCGGAATCATCAAAATAAAAAATTCAAAACAAACAGCCCCGAAAGGAGAGAAAAAATCCTTTCGGGGCTTTGTTTTATCCAAATTTCACTTTCTAATAAATATTGCTTTTCTTCTTTAAGAGCCTGTTTAATATCTGTGCCGTGCGGTGCTAAGATTTTAAACAGGCTCTAATTAAATTAGCCCCTCTACATCAGCAGAGGGGCTTTTCTGGTGACCCGGACGGGAATCGAACCCGTGTTACCGCCGTGAAAGGGCGGTGTCTTAACCGCTTGACCACCGGGCCGCATCTGGTAGCGGCAGTGGGACTTGAACCTACGACACTCCGGGTATGAACCGAATGCTCTAGCCAACTGAGCTATGCCGCCATTTATCAAGACCGTGTTCAACAGTCAGCTTCATTATTATATCCTACAATCTCTATATTGTCAAGTATCATTTTAAAATTTTTTTCGATAATATTTATACTATTTGTATATATATTTTAAAATATACAAATATTAATATTTTTGATTCAACCTTAAATTATATACAAGCTGTAATATTTCAAATTATGATTCTTTAGCAGAATTATAAAAGTTTTCAACCGTGAAATGTTGAAAATGTGGAAAACTTTTTAACATTTCACGATTGAAATACATCTATGGATTTTGGGAATAAATTGTCCAATCATCTACAATATATAGGGTTTTTAAAAAAATCAAGCCATATTTTATCGTAATATCGGAGCTAAAAATTACAGTTGGTAATAACGTTTTAAACTCTTTCAACATTTTGATGTTGAAAACTTGATTTTTTCGGTTTACAATCTGTAAAAAATTCGTTCCGCAGTATCGAAAGCCTATCTAAATCGTAGTATTCATTATCCTTAAAAAGCTCCTCCCGAAGTGTTCCCTCATACGTCATTCCGATTTTTTCCATTACTCTTCTTGACGCAGGATTCACACTCATACAAACACCCGAAATTTTATGAAGCTTCAAATTTTTAAATCCGTATTTCAGCATTACCAATGCCGCTTCGGTGGTATATCCTTGGTTCATATATTCCCTGTCAATATAATATGAAATTTCCGCTCGGTTATGCAAACGGCTGATATTGATAAGACCGACATTTCCGATATATTCGCCGCTGTTTTTCAGAATCATCGCAAATTCGTGTGCAGTATCAGCTTTTTTATTTTCCTTTATGGTTTTGAGCCACCATTCGGCACGAACACGGCTGTAGTTCAGCGGAATTCCGTAAGTGGTCGCATAGATCTCCGGTTGTCTTACAACACGCAGAAAGCCGTCTATATCGGTTTTCTTATACTCACGTATGATTAGTCTGTCAGTTAAAAATTTCTTCTCAAACATAATGATTCCGCCCCTTCGTTCCGTAATGATACACGCACAAAGCCCTCTATCCAATCACATTTGTCCGCTGTTATCCGGTTGATACAAAATTCCGAACGCAGGTACCGTTTCCGTATGGTTTCAAGCTCTCTTGTTGCCTGTTCTTTGTCCGTGAAACAGTCGCTTTCAATTATATCAACCTCATCAAGATTTTCATTGACATTCCATCCCTGAACAACATAAAATGTTGAACTGTCTGTATCTCCCCGAATGTTCTTTTTGATGATCTCATATTGACAAGGATGATCCCGAAACCCTTGCACCGTACTGATATATTGTTTTGCCGTTTCCGCAGCTTTTTCGCAGGTTGAAAAATATCCTATGTCAAAACTCTCTCTGTAATTATCATAGGATAAATCCGTATCATATATGACCAGTTGATAAAGATGTTTCATTATCCAACATTCCCCTTTACAATAATAGTGCAGGATTGATTTTGACAACATCAAAAACAATCCTGCATTTCATCCATCTATTATCCGTTATAAGAATAGTTCGGTGCTTCCTTGGTGATCTGAATGTCGTGGGGGTGACTCTCTCTGAGTCCTGCACCTGTGATCCTTACAAATTGTGCTTTGTCGTGAAGTTCCTGAATGTTGGCACAGCCCGTATAGCCCATTCCTGCTTTCAAGCCGCCGATAAGCTGGTAAATCGTATCGGAAAGCGGTCCCTTGTACGGTACGCGTCCTTCCACGCCCTCCGGTACAAATTTCTTGTCTGCTGCCTGGAAATAACGGTCGGCGCTGCCTCTGCCCATTGCTCCCAGACTTCCCATTCCGCGATATACCTTGAACTGTCTGCCCTGATAAATTTCGCTTTCTCCGGGAGATTCCTCACAGCCTGCCACGAGTGAACCGATCATCACCACACTGCCGCCTGCCGCAAGAGCCTTGACAATATCGCCCGAATATTTCACACCGCCGTCTGCAATAACGGGGATTCCGTGTTTGGAAGCTTCATAAGCTGCGTCATAGATCGCGGTGATCTGCGGTACACCGATACCTGCAACGATTCTTGTGGTACAGATAGAACCGGGACCGATACCTACCTTTACACAGTCGGCACCTGCGTCGATCAGTGCTTTGGCTGCTTCTGCCGTTGCAATGTTTCCTGCAATAAGTTGTACATCGGGGAATGCTTTCTTGACCCTTGCAACGGACTGAATAATATTATTGTTATGACCGTGTGCGGAATCGAGAACAAGGACGTCAACCTGTGCTTTCACCAGTTCCTCCACACGCTCCAGAACATCGGGAGTACCGCCGATTGCCGCACCGCAGAGAAGTCTGCCGTTCTCATCTCTGGCACTGTTCGGATACTGTACGGACTTTTCAATGTCCTTAATTGTGATAAGACCCTTTAACGCACCCTCTGCATCAACCAAAGGAAGCTTTTCGATCTTGTGCTTTTTCAGTATCAGTTGTGCATCTGTCAAAGTGGTTCCTACAGGAGCGGTAACAAGATTTTTGTTTGTCATCACCTGTGCGATTTTCTGGCTGTAGTCGCTTTCATCCATAAATCTAAGGTCACGGTTGGTAATAATGCCCACCAGTTTACCGTCCTCGCAGATCGGAACACCTGAGATCTTATACTTTGCCATCAGCTTATTGGCATCGTTTACATAATGTTCGGGAGTCAGGAAAAACGGATTGACAATAACACCGTTTTCCGAACGCTTTACTCTGTCCACAGCGTCTGCCTGCTGTTCGATAGACATATTTTTGTGAATAATACCGATACCACCCTCACGAGCAATAGCAATCGCCATACGAGTTTCGGTTACAGTATCCATTGCCGCTGTCATCAGCGGAGTATTCAGCTTGATTTTCTTGGTAAGCTGAGTACTGACATCAACATCTCTCGGCTGAACGTTTGATTCGCCCGGTATCAAAAGAACGTCGTCAAAAGTCAAGCCCTCTTTTCCAAATTTGTGGTCGTAATTTGCAGTCAACATTCTTTAATCTCCCCCATTTTCTTAAATTCAGTTTTATTATATAGTATTTTATTATACCATAAATGAAAAAAATATTATTCTCATATAGAATTATATTTTGAAATTTATTTTAATTTTCAACTTGCTATGGACAAATGGTGGAAAACAATTTGATCGTTTACACATTGGTTCATTTTGAGTAGCAACTTAAAAATTTTTTGCTGAGGTTTTCCACCGTCTGAGAAAAATCGGTGGAAAACCTTTTGATGTTCCAAGGAGTTTTCAACGGTTGAAAACCGAAAAAAATCCGAACGCATTTTTAACATTCTGCGTTCGGATAGTTGAAAAGATTCTTTTTTGTTTCCCTATATTGATAAAGAAGCATAAGAAAAACGGCTGAAAGCACAGAACCGTTTCATCTGCTTTCAGCCGAAATCAAGATTATTCTTTTGTAATAACATCAATGCCGAGATATGGACGGAGTACCTCCGGAACCGTAACGGAACCGTCTGCGTTCTGGTACTGCTCCACGATAGCCGGAATGACACGGCTCGTAGCCAGACCCGATGCATTGAGTGTATGGGCAAAATGGAGCTTTTTATCTTCGCCCCTGTATCTGATATTACCGCGGCGCGCCTGATAATCTCTTGCATTTGATGCAGAGCTTACCTCTTTATAAATTTCCATACTTGGAATCCATACTTCAATGTCATAAGTTCTTGCCATTGAGAAAGAACAGTCACCTGCCGCCAGCTTGCTTAAACGGTAGTGAAGTCCGAGCTGTCTTACAAGGCTTTCTGCCTTATCCACCAGTTCTTCAAAAGCGATGTCGGACTTGTCGTCCTCGGTATATTGCACCATTTCCACCTTATTGAACTGGTGTCCTCTGATCATACCTCTTTCTTCGCTTCTGTAACTGCCTGCTTCACGACGGTAACAGGGTGTATAAGCAATATACTTTCTCGGAAGTTCCTCGGTCGGAATAATCTCATCTCTGTGGATATTGACGAGAGCGGTTTCCGCTGTCGGAAGCATAAATTTCTCCTCGTCGGTGGTCGGGTTTTTGATCCAGTAAACCTCGTCACCGAACTTCGGGAACTGACCTGCCACATAGCCGCACTGATAACCGAGCATATGCGGCGGCAGAATAAACTCAAAACCGTCCTTGATGTGTTCGTTAATAAAGAAGTTGAGCAATGCCCATTCCAGTCTGGAACCCCATCCTCTGTACAGCCAGCTTCCTGCGCCTGCGATTTTTGCACCGCGCTTATAATCAATAATTCCCAGATCTTCGCAGAGGTCAACATGATTTTTCATCGGGAAATCAAACTTCGGTTTTTCTCCGAAATAACGGACAGGCTCATTCCGCTCTTTGCCGCCTGCCGATACATCATCATCGGGGAGATTCGGCAGCGAAAGAATCAGCGATTTTTGTTTTTCTTCCAGTTCGTTGATAACGGCGTCGCCCTCTTTGATTTGTCCCGAAAGCGCTTTCATTTTTGCCATAATTTCGCTTGCGTCGCCGCCCGACTTTTTGATCTGCGGAATCTGTTTGCTTGCGGCGTTCTGTTCTGCCTTCATCGCCTCAATTTTACCCATCTGCTCACGCTTCTGAGCGTCAACGGAAAGAATCTCGTCAACAATATTGTCAAGGTTCATTTCTCTCTTTTTGATTCTTTCTTTGACCTCTTCGGGCTTTTCTCTCAAATACTTAATGTCTATCATTTTAAAATCTCCTCCGATGATATAATTTCTTTGATTGCGACAAATATTATAGCACAAATCATTGCAGGAATCAATCTGTATTGAACAGCTTTGCCAGTTCTCCCAGATCGTCCTCACTGTAGAATTCTATTTCCAGAACGCCGCCGCTGTCCTTACTGTTAACGACCTTTACCTTACGGCTCAGATGTTCATTCAAGGCAAGTTCTACTTCATCAAAAAACGGACTTCGCTTATGGGAAGCCGAAACAGAAGCGAAGTCTTTCGTTTCGTTCAGCTTTTTGGCGGTTCGCTCAACATCGCGGACGGTCAGATCATTCGGCTTGATCTGACGTGCCAGTTCCAGCAATTTTTCTTCGTCCTCGATTCCCAGTAACGCTCTTGCGTGTCCCGTTGAAATCTCTCCGTTGGAAAGCAGATCCAGAACCTCTTGCGGAAGATTCAGCAAACGGAGTGCGTTAGCGATAACGGGGCGGCTTTTTCCGACCGATTTTGAAATTTCCTCCTGCGTCAGTCCGTACTCCTGCGAAAGAGCCTTATAGCCCAATGCTTCTTCAACAGGGGTCAGGTTTTCACGCTGCAAATTTTCGATCATTGAGATTTGCATCATTTCGGCATCGGTCATTTCTCTGATAATAACGGGAACCTCCGCAAGACCTGCCATTCGGCTTGCTCTCCAGCGGCGCTCACCAGCTACGAGCTGATAGCCTCCGTCGGGCAGCGGTCTGACGAGAAGCGGCTGAAGAACGCCGTGGACTGCAATGGAATCCGCAAGTTCACGCAGCGCCTCTTCATCAAAATCGTGCCTTGGCTGTTCACGGTTCGGCTCAATATCCATTATTCGAAGTGTGACTGTGCTATTGGAATCCTCGGTATCGTTCTCCATAAAGATCGCGTCAAGTCCCTTACCCAGTCCGCCTCTTTTTACTGCCATTTAAAAATTCACCCTCTTTTATGATCTTTTATTATTATTGATGATTTCTTTGGAAAGCTCTACATAAGCGATCGAGCCTTTATTGGATTTATCAAAGTACATTATCGGCATACCGAAACTCGGTGCTTCGGAAAGTCTTACGGTACGGGGAATGACCGTTGCAAAGACCTTTCTCGGAAAGAAGCGTTTTACCTCCTGAACAACCTGCTGAGTGAGGTTGAGTCTGCCGTCATACATTGTCAAAAGCACGCCTTCGATATCGAGATATTCGTTATAGCGTCTTTTGATTTTTCTTACAGAGTTCATCAGCTGTGACAAACCCTCCAGAGCATAATATTCGGGCTGGATCGGCACGAGCAGCGTATCGGCGGCGCAGAATGCATTGGTAGTGATAAGACCGAGTGACGGAGGGCAGTCTATGAAGATAAAATCATAGTTTCCCTTGATCAGCGCGAGAGAATTTTTAAGTTTGGATTCTCTGTGCTCAATATCTACGAGTTCTATTTCAGCCGCCGCAAGATTCATACTTGACGGAATGATGTCGAGATTCTGGTAATCCGTATGCATAATGGTTTGTTCGGCTTTAGTATTTTCGATAATGATACTGTAAGCCGAATGTTTCACGGAGCGTTTATCGATACCGGCACCGCTTGTTGCGTTACCCTGTGGGTCTATATCGATCAAAAGGACTTTATTGCCGAGCATCGCGATACCCGCCGCAAGATTAACGGCGGTGGTCGTTTTTCCGACGCCGCCCTTTTGGTTAGTTACTGCAATAATTTTTCCCAAATTCTTTCCCTCCAAGACTTAAAACAGCCTGAATTTTTCATTACTCTTTCATTATAGCACGAACTTTTCCAATCATCAATGAATATTTCATAAAATTTAAAAATAGACGGTGGGGATGCCCCCACGGGCGATACGTTTGCAGTTCTTTTGGTGGGGTAGTCTTTGCACGCACAGCCGGCACGGATATTTTTGAAATGTTTTCGCCGTCCGCCGTCGTACCCAAGTGTGGGTACTTTCGCGGCTGATTTTCCGGTAAGATACAACTTGCTTTCCTTTTCAAGTAAATGTGCCTACGATATGATAAACTAATGTTTCACGTGAAACATTTTTGATGCCTCCGCAGGCGATATGTTGATTGTTCTTTTGGTTGGGGTAGTGTTCATACGTGAGTCGGTACATATAGTGTTTCACGTGAAACAATTTTCTTTTGTTAAACAGTAAAACAATTGCTGACTTCCCGTACAATGTTTCACGTGAAACATTATAAAACTAAAAGAACCGACACTTTTGAAAGTATCGGTTCCTCTGCTTATGCGGTAAGGTCACTGCTGTCGGATTTTGATTTGGGGATTCTTACGGTATATTCAATATAGGATTCATTTTCAGATTGTGTTGAAATGGCTTTGATACCCGACATACGCATTGTGTTGATCGCCCGTTTGATGGTGTTCTCAAAAATTCGTATATCCTTGATGATGATGGTACGTTTTTGCGTTTGATACTTTTGGAGCCTTTGGCGGTTGATGAATTCATCAATGTGTCTTTCCGCCTGTGAAACATTCATATTCTTCTCTATGATCTCGCTCAATAAGATTCTTCGCTCGGTGATGTCGTCCACTTTTAATAAGGCACGGGCGTGACGTTCCGTAAGATGTGCTTTTAAAATGATCGCTCTTTCATCCCTGGTCAGTTTAAGTACACGGAGCTTATTTGCTATGGTCGATTGACGTTTGCCGAGTCTGTGTGCCGCCTCCTGCTGTGTAATGCCGCAGTAATGCATCAGCATATTGATTCCCTCGGCTTCTTCAAAAAAATTCAGGTCGGTTCTTTGCAGATTCTCTGTCATTGAATAAATGCTTGCCTGCTGGTCGGTGCAGGAAACCACAATACACGGAACTTTTGCCTTGCCGCACATCGCCGCCGCTCTCAGGCGCCTTTCCCCTGCCACAAGTTCATATTCAAACAAACTGATCTTTCTTACGGTTATCGGCTGTAAAATTCCGTTTTGACGAATACTCAACGCTAATTCCTTAAGCTGTTCATTGCTAAAGTTCTGACGTGCCTGTGTCCTGCACGGACGAATCTGTACCAGTGGGATTTCTGTTATTCTTCGTTCTTTACCAATCGTTAACAGCATAATTTCGCCGCCCCTTTCTGTAATACTATCATATCACGGGGGCGGCAAAATTATTGTCATAAATTGATTTTCCTATAATGTTTTTTTGTTTATCTTTACCCCACGGCGAGGATATTTTGTCGAGGTATTTTTGATTTTGTCGATAATAATAAACGTTCTCTTGCTGTTGTCGGGGAGAGAAAGCGACAATATCTCTCTTGATGTTCCTCCCAGAAGCGAAATGGCATTTGCGGCATTTTCCAGTTCGTTTTCACCGTCCGCGCCTTTCATTGCATAAAACACCCCTCCGACTTTGACATACGGAATACAGTACTCGCATAAAGCCGGAAGATTCGCAACGGCTCTGGATACGGCAATATCATACCGTTCACGGTATTCTGTTTTTTGTCCGTACTCCTCGGCTCTTGCGTGGATCAGTTCCGCCGAAACAGCAAGATTTCTGCATACTTCATCAAGAAATATCAATCGCTTGTTAAGGCTGTCAAGAAGGGTCAGTTGGATGTCGGGGCGCATTATTTTCAGCGGTATGCCGGGAAAGCCTGCGCCTGTTCCGATATCGATAACGGAAGCACCGTTTTTTATCTCCGCAAATTTCAGTAAGGATATGCTGTCAATAAAATGCTTCACGGCGATCTCATTCGGCTCGGTTATCGCGGTAAGATTCATTTTTTGGTTCCATTCGATCAGCAGCTCTGCATATTTTTCAAATGCCGCCGTTTGTTGGTCGGAAATTGCGATCTTATTTTCAATGCACCATTGTTTTACTGTTTCGCCTATCATTGCTGTTCCTCCGAATGATTTTTTAATGTTGAAAGATAGATCACCAGAACCGAAATATCCGCAGGACTGACACCCGAAATTCTGCTTGCCTGACCGATATTTTCGGGGCGGACCTTATTCAGTTTTTCACGGGCTTCAAGGCGAAGTCCGTCTATCTTTTCATAATCGATGTCTGTCGGCAGATGTTTCTTTTCCAGTCTGCGCACCTGTTCGATAACAGTAAGCTGACGTTTGATATATCCGTCATATTTGATTTCCACTTCAACCTGTTCAAAAATATTTTCGTCTATGCTCGGTCGTGTGGAATCGATTTCTTTCAGAACGTCATAGCCGAGTTCGGGACGCTTTAAGAGGTCGATCAAACGAATCCCCGTGTTGACCTCGGAAGTGTTTCTTTCCCGAAGAATTTCGTTCAGACGGTCGCACGGTGATATGACGGTTTTGCGTACACGTTCCATTTCGGAGCGGATAAGCTGCTGCTTTTCGTTAAAACGTTCCCATCTGTCGTCTGTGATCAGTCCGATCTCTCTGCCGATCGGAGTCAGGCGCGTATCGGCATTGTCCTGTCTGAGGATCAATCGGTATTCGCTTCTTGATGTCATCATTCTGTAAGGGTCGTTACAGCCCTTTGTTACAAGGTCATCGATCAGTGTTCCTATGTAGGAGCTTGCACGGTCAAGCATAAGCGGTGCTTTTCCCGACACTTTCAATGCAGCATTGATTCCTGCCACTAAGCCCTGGGCGGCGGCTTCTTCATAACCCGAACTTCCGTTGAACTGACCTGCACCGTAAAGCCCCTGAAAATCTCTGAACTCCAGCGTCTGATTCATCTGTATGGGGTCGGCGCAGAAATATTCTATCGCATAAGCAGGGCGCATCACGATACAGTTTTCCAGCCCCTTGATGGAATGGTAAAAATCGATCTGCACATCTTCGGGCAATGATGAGGACATTCCCTGCAAATACATTTCCTCGGTATCCAGTCCGCACGGTTCAATAAAAAGCTGATGACGGGGTTTATCGGCAAATCTTACGATCTTGTCCTCAATGCTCGGACAGTACCGCGGACCCACACCCTCTATTTTTCCGCTGTACATAGGTGAACGGTGGATATTGTCAAGAATAATTTTCTTGGTATTTTCGTTCGTCCAACTGATATAGCACTTGACTTTGTTTTCCATTTTTCCGTCGGTATCATATGAAAACGGCACAACGGGTTCGTCTCCCGATTGTTCTTCCAGTCCGTCAAAGTCAATGCTTGACTTCAGCACTCTGGCAGGTGTACCTGTTTTGAATCTGCGTATCTGCATACCGATTTTTTCGAGTGAATCGGGAAGAAATTTTGACGGAAACATTCCGTCGGGACCACTCTCGTAGGAAACATCACCGACATAGATCTTGCCGCCGAGATAAGTCCCCGTAGCAAGCACAACGGTTTTTGCCAAATACTGTGCTTCCAGTCTGGTTGTCAGGAGCCAGCGTCCGTCCTCCGCCTGTTCGAGAGCGGTGATCTCTGCCTGACGAAGTTCCAGATTTTCCTGCAATTCCAGTGTATGTTTCATTCTTGCACTGTATTTGCGTCTGTCTATCTGCACTCTGAGCGAATGGACAGCAGGGCCTTTTCCCCTGTTGAGCATACGGCTTTGAAGAAAACATTCGTCAGCCGCCTTTCCCATTTCACCGCCAAGAGCGTCTATTTCTCTTACGAGATGTCCTTTTGCCGTACCGCCGATAGACGGATTACAAGGGCAGTTTCCCACGGCATCCAGATTAATGGTAAACACCGCTGTTTTACATCCCAGTCTTGCCGCCGCCAGTCCTGCTTCAATTCCTGCGTGACCTGCGCCGATAACGGCAACATCAAATTCTCCTGCCAAAAACTTCATACGTTATTACCCCTTTTTCAGTTATTGTGAACGGTTAGCCGCAGGGGCTGCCTGCCCCCACTAACACCCCCGGCAGCCTTTAAGGAAGGCTGGCGAACCTTTTTATTTTTATCCTGATAACATTATAAAACATATTTGTCGAATTGTACACAAAAAAATCTTCGCTTCTGCAAGAACTACAGAAGCGAAGAGGAATGTTTCACGTGAAACATTAGATTATTAGATCATCAGATAAACAGGCACATTTACTTGAAAAGGAAAACAAGTTATATCTTATCGGAAGATCAGCCGCGAAAGTACCCACACTTGGGTACGACGGCGGATGGCGAAAACATTTCTAAAATATCCGTGCCGGCTGTGCGTGCAAAGACTACCCCACAAAAAGAACTGCAAACGTATCGCCCATGGGGGCTTCCCCACTGAGGGCTACCCCACTGAATAAACGATATTGTTGTTGATGATAATTTCCGAAATGTCATCAATGTTGATCAGATTGATTTCACAAATATTTTCAAGTGCGGGACTTGAAACATAGGTCAGATTTTGTGTTATTTCATAGGTGTTCTGATTGAGCATTGAGTCCGAACCGCCGGACATATGGAGATAGTAAAAACTTCCGTCTTTCAAAATGATCTTTGATTTTTCATCAAATACCTCTTGTTCCAACAAATCATACTTACTTTCATATTGTAAAGTAATTCCGAATGGCGAAATTTTCATTGTTCCGTCCTGATCCGAATGAATTAAATCCGGAAGATCGTCTTTATTAACAATGATTTGCTTTTCGTTGATTTGATAATCAAGTTTCATCGAAAGTTTGAAATTTAAATTGAATGTATCTTCCGCAATCTCACAGTAATTATAGGTTTCTCCGTTTTTTACAAAACCCGCTTTTCCATCTTCAATATGGTTTTCCTTACGTATTTTTTCTGCCCTTTCGTATGCGTCCGAATCATGCGTTTCAAATCCGCTTGCAAGAACTCTAACAGGTTTGAGTGCCTGAAAACTTTTACTGATAATTGTCACGGTTTTATCCTTTAGGCAGTCTGTCGAGAATATTATTTTGATTTTTGTTTTATCCTCGTTTGGTATGTGATATATGCTGAACGACGGGAATCTTATATCGCCCTCCGCATAGTCATAAAAGATTCCGCAGTCAAACTTATCCTCTATATTAGGAGCATTACTATTGACAAGTGAACCCGAATGATATTCCGTATATTCGTTGCCTGTAAACGGCTGTCCGTCATTTCTGCTGATTTCAAGGGCAATATAGGTTCTGATCTCATCGCCTGCAATACCAAGCACTTTTACATTGATATTGTCATCTTTCTCAAGCAGCTGTACATCACTGCCTTGATACAGTTCTCCTGCACTGCCATTTCCGCCGAAGAAATCTCCAAATACAAAATGCAATCCTCCGTTTGCCGCAATGACTGTTGTTCCTAT
>CADCRH010000132.1 GCA_902803805.1 uncultured Ruminococcus sp. | reverse complement strand
GGATTACTCAAGTGGTGAAGAGGCTCCCCTGCTAAGGGAGTAGGTCGGGAAACCGGCGCGAGGGTTCAAATCCCTTGTCCTCCGCTTAAACCGCAATAACACTAACTTTTCGGTTAGTGTTATTGCGGCTTTATTTTTACTCTTTTTTAATCCAAAAAGGCTGACAAAACAACTCTATGTTTTCTTGTCAGCCTTTATTATTTCAATCTCAAATTTTATTGAGCGGATTTGCCTCTATTGCTTCCTTGACCTGCCTGTCCGCAATATGGGTATATATTTGCGTAGTACCCAAATTTTCGTGTCCTAACACTACTTGAAGCGTCCTTACATCTACGCCCCCATTCTGATACATCAATGTAGCGGCGGTATGTCTGAGTTTATGCACAGAATAACCCTGTCCGTCCAGTCCGATTTTTTTCAAGTTATTGTAAACGATCTGCTGAACAGCTTTTCTGCTTATCCTGTTTTTATTTCTGCTGATAAACAAAGCATTCTTATCTTTCACTCCGTCAACAGGTCTGACCTGCATATATGCATCCAGTGCCCGGACGCAGGCATCATTTAAATAAACAATTCTTTCTTTATTGCCCTTACCTCTTATTTTCAGCATATGTTCACTGTTAATATCTCCAAGATTAATTCCTATCAGTTCGGACAATCTCATACCGCAGTTTAAAAAAAAGACCAGTATGCAATAATCTCTTTGCCGAAACTCTCCGTCAACTGCCTGCAACAGTTTCAGGCTTTCTTCCAAGGTAAGATATTTCGGCAGTGATTTTCCTTTTTTAGGACTTTCCAATGCTTCGGTAGGGTCATACTCCAGTTTTTGTATCTTCACAACAAGATAATTGAAATATCTTTTCAGACTGGTGGTTTTTCTTGCTCTGGCAGCCGCTTTATTTTTTCTGTCCTCTTTACAATAATTCAAAAATGAGATAATATCGGAAAATGCAATCGACCGAACCATCTCAATATCTACATTTGATATATCAATATCCTCAAATTCCGTTTCTGCCGATACCAGACCTCTTTCTTTAATGATGTACCGAAAAAAAGTTCTCAGATCTCTGTAATATTCATCAACGGTCAGTGAGGCTCTTCCCTGCACATTATCGATATACGTAAGAAATTCTCTGATAATCGGCGGCGCTTCCTGCAAAAATTCGGTTTTCATTTTTCTCCCTCCCATAAAGTTTTGTGTTGTTGGTATAGATGATATTATATCATTCCACCACAGTTTTGTCAAAACAGAAGGTCCGACATCAACGATATTCTTGAAATATCCAAATGATCTATTGTATAATAAAACATACCGTAACAAAACGGTATCAAAACAACTACTATTAATACATTTGAAATCGGGAGGTTTTTATGAACTTATCAGAAGCAATGAAAGAAAGACATTCGGTTCGTTCCTATCTTGACAAGCCGCTGGAAGGCAATGTTCTGGAAGAACTTGAAAAAGAGATCGACAAATGCAATAAAGAAAGCGGTCTTCATATTCAGCTCGTCAAAAATGAGCCAAAAGCCTTTGACAGTAAAATGGCACATTACGGAAAGTTTTCGGGAGTAAAAAATTATATTGCCCTTATCGGAAAGAAAAGTTCAAAGCTCAATGAGCTGTGCGGATATTATGGCGAAAAAATTGTCCTTAAAGCACAAATGCTCGGACTGAATACCTGTTGGGTCGCAATGACCTACAAAAAAATTCCCGGTGTATTTACTGTCAACAAAGATGAAAAGCTGACAGTTGTTATTTGCATTGGTTATGGTGCGGTTCAGGGCTCCGCACACAAATCGAAAAGTAGCAACAGCGTCAGCAATGCAGACGAATCCGCCCCGGAATGGTTTAAAAAGGGCATTGAAGCTGCTCTGCTTGCGCCTACCGCAATGAATCAGCAAAAATTCACATTTGAACTGCAAGGTAACAAAGTAGCCGCAAAACCCGGCTTGGCTTTCTACAGTAAAGTTGACTTAGGCATTGCGAAATGTCATTTTGAAATCGGCGCCGGCAAAGACAGTTCTGTTTGGCAATAAAACAGTCATCCTCTAAAAATCAAAAACGAAAGGCAGATAGTAATGAAAGTATTGATGATCAACGGCAGCCCAAGAGTTAACGGCAATACCGGTATTGCCCTCAGAGAGATGGAAAAAATCTTTCAAGAGAACGGAACGGAAGTGGAGATCCTACAGATAGGCAATAAAGATATCAGAGGCTGTATTGCCTGCGGAACCTGCTTTCAAAAAGGTAAATGTGTGTTTGACGACCTCGTAAATGAAACCGCGCCCAAATTTGAACAGGCAGACGGACTTGTTATTGCCAGTCCTGTTTATTATGCATCGGCAAATGCAACACTGATCGCCTTTTTGGACAGATTATTCTACAGCACCCGTTTCGACAAGACAATGAAAGTAGGTGCCAGTGTTGTCTGTGCAAGACGTGGAGGCTGTTCCTCCACTTTTGATGAACTGAATAAATTCTTTACGATTTCCAATATGCCTATCGCTTCAAGCCAGTACTGGAACAGTATTCACGGAAGAGAAAAAGGTCAGGCGGAAATGGACGAAGAAGGAAAACAGACAATGAGAACACTTGCAAGAAATATGACGTTCCTGATGAAAAGCATTGCACTGGGTAAGGAACAATTCGGTATGCCCGAAAAAGAAGCTTGGACACCGACCCATTTTATCAGGTAATTTATTTATTGGGTACATTTTTTGAATTATAAAAGTATTGTAACTATTCAGCCCCCCAAGACCAAAATCCAATCAGCTTGACCTGTGAAAAAGCCAACTTAACCGCGTGATAGGAATTGATTCCGTTTTCGAGTCCGTTTTTTCGGGCGGTGCTGATGAATGACATTAAATTCATATATTCCTCTGCGCCATTTCTGCTTCTGAAGCAGCCGCAAACCTTGTTTTTTGTTTTGATATTCCGAATATCACGCTCGGCTTGATTATTATCAAACGGAACGCTGGTATATCTATAAAAACAGGCAGACTGCTCCCTTGTGCTTTTTGAGTCTGTCGATAAGCGCAAGTATTTTCCTGCGTTTAGCTCCACTGCCTTTTATTGCTACTATTATACCAAAAACAACGAACTTTGGCTATTCCGCCGCATTTTAGCAGTTGTGCATTTTGATG
>CADCRH010000131.1 GCA_902803805.1 uncultured Ruminococcus sp. | reverse complement strand
ATACTGACGTATGGCAAGTCTTTTTGACGCAGTTAGCGGAAAAATGTGCCAAAAAGCCGTGCGGTACTAAGATTTTAAACAGGCTCTTACAACGCTCCTGACTGTTCGCTTATCAAGAGCCGACTAAGAGAATGATCACCGTTGAAATGATCAGAACCGTCAGTGTACACAAAAGGAGTGCCAACATCATTGCGGTCGCTTTTGATATGGTACGAAACAGTCTTGTCATCTGTGAGAGTCCGAGGATATCCGAAGCCGACGAAAGCAGAAATAATGAAAACTGCCAGATGATACATTCTAAGATGACCGGCAGAAACAGGAATGCCGCCGCTATAATAACAAATACACCTGCGCCCGACTTCAGCAACTCCAGACTGCCGCCGAATACAGTCAATGCTTCGCCCAGAACACCCCCTACCACAGGAACAAAGGAACTCACCGCAAAACGCAAAGCCCGTCGGCTGACATTATCCATTGAGGACGTGATGACGGTTTGGAGTGAAATAATCGTAACAAAAATCGACATTGTAAAGGTGATGACCCATTTTGCGGTTTTATAGATCGCTTCACAGATTGCCGACAAGTTCATTTTGGGCGAAAGCGAAGAAGTGACAGTCAGTGCCAGAAAAGCATTGACAAGCGGTGAAACCAACTTGGATGAAACGGCTGCAATTACCTCTGCCGAACCCATCATCAGCGTATAATATGCCGAACCCGAAATTTCCTTGCCTGCCGAGATCATCAGACCGGACAGTATCGGAATATACAAAAGCATAAAGCCCGACACACCATTTAAAATTTCAGCCGTTTTTGCCGCTGTCTGACACAGCGGCACGGCAACCGCAGTACAAACGCACATTGTTCCGACAGCATTCATCACAGATGAAAGACGGGTTCTTGAAAGCGTACTGTTGACACCCTCCAGCATTGAACACAACAGCATTATTCCCATACACGCCGCCATTCCGCAAAACGGGGTACGGCTGTTCGCTCCGAGCATTGCACTGACTTCATTGATGACCGTTCCGAATTGCAGACTTGTGATCGTATCATAGTTCACGGCTGTGATACCAAGCCGTTCAAGACTTTCTTTTGTATTTTCGGGCAGACTGTCAAAAAGCTGCGATGCGCCCGAAACCGTTAACTGATCATCATAAATATCATCAAAGGAAAATGAACTTTCGCTGTCCTCCGCGGCATTGGCAGTCATACAAAAGGTACAGAAAATCACCATAAAAATCATTATAAACGTAAAAAATCTTTTTATTTTTATCACTTCTTATCCGTTTGAAATAAGTCCCGTTGCCGTACTCAGAATATTTTCAATAAGAGGAAGTGCCAGTAGAATGATTGTAATTCCCGATGCCAGTTCCACTCTGGAAGCAAGGGCATTTTGTCCTGCATCTCTGCACGAATCGGAGGCAAACTGACATACAAAACAGATACCGACCGATTTCAGAAGAATTTCCATATAGTCGCTGTCAATACCGGCGGTACTGATACAAATATTTATTTCGGACAAGATCGGGTTTGTTTCGGAAATCACCCAAAGAAGTATAATGATTCCTCCGGCAATTGCTATGACGACCGAAGTTTCGGGAGAATATTTTTTCAGCGCGACCGCACTGATGGCGGCGGTCACAGCAACTCCGAGGACGGCAAAAATATCCGCTGTATTCATCCATTCAAAAGCCGAACAGGGTTTCTATCGTGTTAAAAAGATTGGCAATCTCCTGCACCAACATCAGAAGCACCACGATAAGCCCTGCGAGCGTTGTCATCATCGCCTGCTCCTCACGTCCCGACCGTGACAAGACAAGGCTCAAAACGGCTACTATAATTCCGATTGCCGCTATTTTAAAAACAAAATCAACATTCATTTTTTCCTCCGCAAGAAAAATCTTTGTTGTTTTTCATTCAGCAAATAAGTACGGTGATAACCACCCCGACAAACATTCCGACAATTCGGTAAATGCGGCGCTTCGATTCCAGTTCGCTGCGCATTTCATTCCGTCTTTGCTCCGCAAGATGAAAACAGAGATCAAGCTTTTCCAGCTCCCCTTGTACATCACTGGTTCCGAACCCATCACCAAAGGACATTACAAGCTCCCTGTCACTTTTGGCAACAAGCATTTGTGCGGTGTTGGAACTCAGGGCTTTTCTCCACGCCTTTTCAAACGGCTGACCGCTGTTAAACAGTGCTGCCGCATCGGATAAAATCGGCTTGATCAGCGGCTGTGCGTTTTCCGAGTGAAGAATTTCATCTGCCGAAGCCGCCGTATAAGAAATACAGGCTCGGACGTTGGCAAGAAACATTAAGTACTGCTCCATAAATTTTACCCTTCTGTAAACGATACGTGAAGCATATACGCCGCATAACGTTCCGCATACAATCACGAATACTCCTCCCACAAATTTCATCAACAGCATTTTGCACCTCATTTGTCAACACTCTGTCTATATTCTTTCAATACCTGCAATTTTACAGGGTCTGTCCGACGATTCAAGCATTACTACGGTTTTAAATGCACCTGTGTCCAATAAACTTTTTGTCTGGCTTCTTTTTAACAGCTCCTCAAAGTTCGGTGCGTGAATCGTGGCAATAATAAATGCTCCTGCGTGAAAGCCTGCCGCCACACTTTGGCAGTCCTCATCCGTGCCCAATTCATCACATATGATCACCTGCGGCGAGAGAGAACGAATCGCCTGAATGATTCCTTCCCCTTTCGGATAGCCGTTCAAAATATCACATAATCCCATATTACTGTATGCCGTTCCGTTGTGTGTTCCGGAAAGTTCTCCTCTTTCATCAATGACCACCGTTTTTTGTATTTTGCACCCCACCCCCATCGAAAGCCTGTACGCAAGGTCACGAAGAATCGTCGTTTTGCCGCTAGACGGAACCCCTGCGATCAACACTCCCCCCTCTAAAGGACAAAGTTTTGTGATAATTTCCTCCGATACACCGAAAATCTGACGCGCAATTCGGATATTCAGTGAGGAAATATCATTGACTGCCGAAATTTTCCCATCCGTCAGCGTTGCCGTTCCGCATATGCCAACTCTGTGGCCGCCATAGACTGTGATAAATCCGTTTTTGATCTCATTTTGGTGACTGTAAACCGAATAGCTGCAAACACGCCTGAATGTGTCATAAATATTCCGCCGCGTAACGATATATGCTTTTTCGCTGACGGAATAAAGAATTTTTCCGCTGCCGTCGGTGAAAAGCGTTTCATTGCCGTCGGAAAAGGTCAGCGGCTTATCCGCGCGCAGGCGTATTTCCTGCACCGAAGCCTTTTTTCCGTCGGGGATTTTGTTGACCGCCTCTGCAAGCTCATCGCACAAAACTCCGACAGCTGTACTAAAGCTGTCATTGGTGTCCGCCATAGACAACGTTCCTTTCATTTTGTTTTATCAATTAATATTAATCAAAACGAACAATTATGAATGATAAATTGTGAATTCAAGTATGTTTGACACTCTATCAAGAGAAGTGTTATAATGTCTTTGGCTTTCATTATATCCGCAAAAGGAGGGTAATCAATGGATTATGAATTTATGGACGAAATCGAAGAACTTCTTCTGAACGAACAGTATAATGCCGTTATCGAAAAAATCGAGGCTCTTGACGAAGATGAACTGTCATCTCAAATTATGATTCCTTTGGCTCACGCCTACAGTTGTAATGGTGACAATAACAAGGCACTGGAAATTCTGCTTTCAATTGATGAGGATATTGACGGCGATGACCTGCCGTATCATTTTGAATTGGCACACTGTTATTATTGCTCTCACAAATATCGTTCGGCAATCAACGAAATACAAAAATGTCTTGAAATCGAAGACAGTTTCGTTGATGGTTGGATTTTAATGTGTTATATCGCCCTTGACAAGGACGACGAGAAAATGTTTGAATTTGCCTCCGAAAAGGCAAAGGAGCTTGACGAAGCGGCTTGGGAGGAATGTTTCGGTAACAATACCGGCGAGGAATTTGCAATGTACACTCCCGAAGAATTACAGACGATTCTCACACATATCACCAGATATTTCGGTGTTGCCGCAAGATCTCTCAAAACGGTTGACACCACCAATAATCCTATCAGCATTTTATATATTCCGCCGACAAAAGAGAGAAATTATATAACGCTTGTGACCACAGGAATCGGCGCCTATAAGGCAAACGTGCCCGAAAATATCAAGGAACTGAATATGGACAGAATCGAACTGGTTGCCTATCTTCCTCCCGAATGGGATGTTGACAGCGAGGATATCCGTTTTTCGTGGGTAGCCCGTGCTTTGCAGACACTCGGCACAATGATTCAGTTTGACGATACGTGGCTCGGACTGGGACACACCATTTCCAATGGTTCCCCTTTTGCGCCCGATACAGAATTTAACGGTGTCATTCTGGACAATATCACCAATGTGGAACGAAGTGCCATCCAGTGTCAGCTTCCAAACAATGAAATTGTCACCTTCTATCAAATAATTCCCATTTACGAAGAAGAAATGGTCTTTAAAATCAAAAACAATTTCGAGGACCTGTTCAATCTGTTGATTCAGAATGTCGGTATCAGCTATAAAGGTCCCATTAACATCAACCGTCCGAATGTTTGCGAAGAGATGAAAGAAAAGAAATGGGCTATTCCAAAAAGCAGTCTTGAAAATATTCTTCAATGGTCGGGCGCAGACGGCTGCTATGCTACGGATAAAATAATGCTGGACAATAAGCCTGTCGGTTTTATGTACCGTGAAAATCCCGACAACGAATATGACAGCGGCTGGCGGTTTATGGCAGGCGACGAAACCGAAGAATATATGAACAATCCCGATAATATGGGTATCTATCGTTTAAACACCCTATGTAACTATGATGTTGACATCACAGACTTCCTTGACAGCCCTGTTGGTACAGCGTACTACCGGAACAAAAGGGGCGAATTCGTTAAAAATGAGAATTTTCACAAAAATTAGAGGTGCGAAGCATTGCAGTCAGAAAGAACACAAGCTATCGAACACAGCATTATCACCAAATATAAAAAAACGCTGTTTCATAAAATGATACGTGCGGTAAAAGATTATGAACTGATCAGCCGCGGCGATAAAATCGCCGTCTGTATATCGGGCGGCAAGGATTCAATGCTTCTTGCCAAGCTTATGCAGGAGCTTTCACGTCACGGCGAATATCCGTTTGAGATGGAATTTATCGCAATGGACCCGGGCTACCATCCGCAAAACCGCCAAAAAATCATCAATAATGCAGAACTCCTCGGTATTCCGATCACCCTGTTTGATACGGATATTTTCGGCGCTGTTGCCGACATCCAAAAAAATCCCTGTTATCTTTGTGCCAGAATGCGACGGGGACATCTTTACAAACAGGCTCAGTTACTTGGCTGCAACAAAATAGCGCTCGGACATCACTTTGATGATGTTATCGAAACCATATTAATGGGAATGCTTTACGGGGCGCAGGTTCAGACAATGATGCCGAGAATTAAAAGTACCAATTTCGAGGAAATGGAACTGATTCGCCCTATGTATTATCTTCGTGAAAAAGACATTGCTGCCTGGAGAGATGACAACCGCCTTGATTTTTTACAATGTGCCTGCCGTTTTACGGAACAAAACGCGGCATTGGACAGCACAGGCACCTCAAAACGTCAGGAAATCAAATTGCTGATACAGCAGCTCAAAAAGACAAATCCGCAGGTTGAAATGAATATTTTCCGAAGCGTGGAGCGTGTGAATCTCAGCACGATCATAGGATATTACAATGAGAAAGAGGAACATCATTTCCTCGAAAATTTTAAGAAAGAAATGTGACTTTACCCGTGGATAAAAAACAAAATCAATTAATGACCAATCTTTTCTTTGTGGCGGCTGTTGCCGTATTCTGCACCATTTTATGGGGAACGGCATTTCCCGGCATTAAGATAGGATATGAACTGTTTCAAATCAAAACCGAGGATATTCCCTCAAAGCTGATTTTTGCAGGAGGACGTTTTGCCATTGCAGGAATCATTGTGCTTTTGATCGGACTTTTTACCAAAGACCGAAAAAAACTCAAACTGCGCAAAAAAGACCTTCTTCCCATTTCCCTGTTAAGTCTGTTCCAAACGTTCTTGCAGTATCTTCTGTTATATATCGGCATTGTCAATGTAACGGGAACCCAATCCTCCATTTTGACCTCTGTTGCCGCATTCGGCTCTGTCATACTGTCTGCGGTATTTTTCAAAAGCGACAGACTGACACTAAAAAAAGCTGTCGGCTGCATTGTCGGTATTATCGGAATTATTGTGATGAACCTGAACGGTGATGGTCTTGCAGGTTTTTCGCTGATGGGTGACGGTCTTGTGATAATGTCGAATTTTTCGGGCGCGGTCGGCAATGTCATCAGCAAAAAAATTTCCTCCGGCAGAAGCCCCATTCAAATATCCGGCTGGCAGCTGACTGTCGGCGGCTCGGCATTGATCATTATCGGATCGATATGCGGCGGCAGACTGATTTTTTACAATATCGGCTGTGCGCTGATTCTTCTGTATCTGGCAGCTATGGCAGGCGTTGCGTTTATGCTTTGGACAATGCTCCTGTTTTATAATGATGTCAGCCGTGTCGCGGTGTTTAATCTTCTGATCCCCGTTTTCGGTACAATGTGGTCGGGAATTTTCTTACGGGAAAATATTTTCACTCCCGAAAATCTGCTTTCCTTACTGCTTGTCTGTTCGGGAATTTTCCTTGTCAATTTTAATATCAAAAAAAGGACGGATCATAATGCAAAAACAAACGGAAATCATTCATAAAATGATCAACTATTACAGCGGTGACCCGAAACGAATCGGACATTTTTTAAAGGTTCATTCTTTCGCCAAGCTGATCGGAGAGCGTGAAGAACTTGACGAAACAACACAGCTGACACTGGAATACGCTGCCATCGTACACGACATCGGCATCAAAATTGCCGAACAAAAATATCACAGCACATCGGGAAAATATCAGGAAATGGAAGGTGCCGAGCCTGCCGGAGTTCTTCTCCGCTCCCTTGACATTCCCGAAAATATCATTGCGCGTGTGCAATTTCTTGTTGCCCACCATCATACCTATGATGCAGTTGACGCCATTGATTATCAAATCCTGCTAGAAGCTGATTTTCTTGTCAATGCGTATGAAGATCACCTCTCAAAGCAATCTATCCTAACCGCTCGTGAAAAAATCTTCCGCACAAAAAGCGGTATTCATATTTTAAACACCTGTTTTCTTCCCGAAACATAAAAAATAAACTCCCTGTTATTCAAAACAACAGGGAGTTTTCTTATCCAAAAGAAACACAAAGCACGTCCATCATTATCCAATCCCCGCAGGGCTAATTATGAATTGATTTACGCCGGATTTCTTTTGGATTTTTTCTTTATGGTTTTTTCGGGGGTGAATTTGCGAATACGTTTTGTTTTGGCACGTTCCAACTCCGGCTCCGCCTGACCGAGAACTGTTTCGGGCGTGATGGTGATTTTTACGGCCGTTTCATCGGACGGAATCTCATACATCAGCTTTTTGAGAATTTCTTCCATTATGGAACGAAGTCCTCTTGCACCTGTATGACGTTCGATCGCTTTCTTGGCAATTTCGGAAAGAGCCTCATCTTTAAACTCGATCTCCACTCCGTCAAGCGCAAACAATTTTGTATATTGTTTGATAAGGGAATCTTTCGGCTCTTTGAGGATCCTCACAAGTGCCTCCTCGTCAAGACCGTTCAGCGCCGTAATGACGGGAAGTCTGCCGACCAACTCCGGAATCAGTCCGAACTTTACCAGATCCTGCGGAATGACATCCGACATCCAACTGGTCGTATCAAGCTCGACTTTCGACTTAATATCTGCATTAAAGCCCAGTGCTGACGAACCGATACGCTTTTCAACGGTTTTTTCAAGACCGTCAAACGCACCGCCGCAGATAAAGAGAATATTCGATGTATTGATCTGAATAAACTCCTGCTGCGGATGTTTTCTGCCTCCCTGCGGAGGAACATTGGAAATCGTACCTTCCAGAATTTTCAGCAATGCCTGCTGAACACCCTCGCCGCTTACATCACGGGTAATTGACGGATTTTCGGATTTACGTGCGATCTTATCGATCTCATCAACGTAAATGATACCTCTTTCGGCACGGGGAATATCAAAGTCTGCCGCCTGAATCAGACGCAGAAGAATATTTTCAACATCCTCACCGACATAGCCCGCTTCTGTCAAAGTAGTTGCGTCGGCAATGGCAAACGGAACATCAAGAATACGTGCAAGCGTCTGTGCAAGCAGCGTCTTACCTACACCGGACGGTCCGAGAAGAAGCACATTGCTCTTATTCAGGGCAACATCGTCATCATCGTGATAATTAATTCTTTTGTAATGGTTATAAACCGAAACAGCCAGTGAAATTTTTGCTTCGTCCTGACCGATGACATACTCGTCAAGCTTTTCTTTGATCTCCTGCGGTTTCGGAAGCTCGCCCATTCCACGGAAGAAATTTTCGTTAAGTTCCTCCGAAATATCGCCGTTGCTTTTCAAAATAGAACTGCAAAGCTGAATACACTCATCGCAGATATAGGCTCCGGGACCCTGTATCATACGACCGACTGTTTCCTGTGATTTACCGCAGAAGGAGCAGCATATACTTCTCTTGCTTTCGTCCTTGTTTGACATTTCCGCACTCCTTTTTATCGCTGTGTGATTACCTTATCAATAAGACCGTATTCAAGAGCCTGCTGAGCGGTCATAAAGTTATCGCGCTCCGTATCTCTTGCAATAATGTCGTAAGGCTGACCTGTTTTCTCTGACAAAATCGTGTTGAGCTTTTTCTTTGTCTGAATAATATGGTCGGCGTGAATCATAATATCCGTTGCCTGACCCTGAGCGCCGCCGCTCGGCTGGTGAATCATAATATCACTGTTCGGGAGCGCATAGCGCTTGCCCTTTGTACCTGCTGCCAGAAGGAAAGCACCCATACTTGCCGCCATACCCATACAAATCGTTGATACATCGCATTTAATGTACTGCATTGTATCATAGATCGCCATACCGTCGGTAACCGAGCCGCCTGGACTGTTGATATACAGGCTGATGTCCTTTGTGCTGTCCTGACCTTCCAGATAGAGAAGCTGTGCAACGATCAGGCTGGCAGAAACATTGTTGACTTCTTCGGTCAGCATAATGATTCTGTCGTTGAGCAGTCGGGAATAAATATCATAGGAACGCTCGCCTCTGCTAGTCTGTTCTACTACATATGGTACTAATGACATAAAAATTACCTCCGTTTTCAGCCATATAAAGCATAGACATAATTAATATGTTTTATTCGGCTTTATATGAATTATTCTTCATTGACCGTGTTTTCCTTTACAAGATCCATTGCTCTTGCTGCTTCAATGTCGCTTGCAATGTCCTTTGCGCTGAATGCTGCCTTTACTCTGTTAACATCTACTTTGTATGCCTCGGCAAGTTCGTTGTACTTGTTTTCAACGTCCTCATCTGTAGCCTTGATGCCTTCCAGTTCAGCGATCTTCTTCAGTGCCAGTCTTACTTTGACCTGTGAAACAGCTCTGTCATAATAGGTTTCACGGAGCTTATCAACGGTAAGACCTGTATATTGCATATAGGTTTCAAGGTCGATTCCCTGTGAACGGAGATTCATTGCGAATTCGTCAACAATGCTGTCAACCTGATTGTTGAACATTGCTTCGGGAATTTCAGCCTCCAGAAGTGCTTCCAACTTTTCTGCAACCTGACGCTCTTTATCGCTGTCTGCTTCTTCCACGCGTGACTTTGCAAGCTTCTCTTTCACGTCTGCTTTGTAGGCATCAACGGTATCAAATTCGCTTACGTCCTTAACAAACTCATCGTCAAATTCAGGAAGTTCGTGTGTTTTGATCTCGTGGAGTTTGATCTCGAACTGAACAGGCTTGCCTTTCAGCTCATCAACCTGATAATCTTCGGGGAAAGTTACATCGATTGTAAACTCCTCGCCTGTCTTATGACCGATCACAGCATCCTCAAAACCGGGAATAAAGGCACCGCTGCCAAGTGTCAGACTATAGTTTTCTGCTGTGCCGCCGTCAAAAGGCTCACCGTCAAGCAATCCCTTAAAGTCGATAACAACAATGTCATCTTTTTCAGCTGCTCTGTCCTCTACAGTAACAAGTCGGCTGTTTCTCTGAAGAACCTTTTTAATATCTGCGTCAACGTCCTCATCTGTAATTTCGAGCGACATCGGCTTAACGGCAATTCCCTTGTAGTTATCAATAGCAAGCTCCGGTTCAACAGTGACAACTGCCTTTAATACAACGCCTTCTTTGTCTGCCTTTTCAACATCGAGATCAATGTTATCTCTTACAAGCTCCAGTCCTGCTTCTTTTGCTGCGTCCTCGATTGCCTGCGGATAAAGGTCTTTAAGTGCATCTTCATAAAATACGCCCTCGCCGTACTCCTTTTCGATAATAGCACGGGGTGCCTTACCCTTTCTGAATCCGGGGATTGTAATATTTTTAACCTGTCTTTTATAAACGGCATTCACGGCGTTCATAAATGCAGCACCGTCAATTTCAATAACCAGTTCATATCTGTTTGTTTCCACTTTGTTTGATGATTTAAGTGACATTTTTTATTCCTCCAAATTTAAGCTAAAAAATCAAATCAAATTATAACACACAATGATTCAATTATCAAGTTTTCAGCGGTATTTTTTTATATTATATGCTTTCGGTTCAAAAAATCGGACGCAAATCACGGATAAAATGCAATCAAATGCTACTTAACAGCCAATGGCATAAAGCCGAGATGGTCGCAGGCGATCAGACGGAAAGAAATTCCGTCTTTTTCGCCGATAAACGCTTTTTTCGCCGCGTTGCCACCGTGTATGTGACCATAAAAGCATTTTTTGATATGGTACTCACGCAGGACACTCATAATTTCCTCACATTCCGTGTTATTGTAAATCGGCGGATAGTGAAGAAATACAACCGGTTCATATCCTGCCTTAATTGCCGGTTCTATCGATAATCTCATTCTGCCGACCTCACGGTTCAGTATCAGTTTGTCAGCGTCTGCTTCGGCATCGTAAAACCAGCCTCTGGAGCCGCATATCGCCGTACCGTCGGCAACAAAGTAATTATTGTGCAGAATGGATATGCTGTCAAACCCGTTTTCGGCGATATACTTATCCATTTTCGCTTTTGTTGTCCACCAATAGTCGTGGTTGCCTTTGAGAATAATTTTCTTGCCGTTGAGCTTATGAATATAGTCAAAGTCATTATTGATCTGTGAAAGATTCATTGCCCACGAAATATCGCCCGCAATCACTACCGTGTCATCGGGAGTAACTAACTTCTGCCAGTTCTTTTGAATCCGTTCGGTATAGTTTGACCAGCCGTGAAAAACGTCCATCGGCTTATTGGTACCGAAAGAAAGGTGCAGATCTGCTATTGCATAAACAGCCATATTTACCTCATTTTCATTTTATGGAAAGGCTGTCAAGAACGGTCTGCGGCATTTCGTCAACCTCGCACTCGGTTTCAAATCTTACCTTTGCATCTTTGAGAGAGGCAAGAGGAGCAGGAACCGCCGTCTTGGTCTTTGCCGAAAGCTCGTCAACCATTGCAAATTCGTCATCGGGGAGCTTCTCGTCCGTTACTGCTTCCAAAACGCTCTGGGAGAACTTGTATGGACTTGCTGTTGATGCGATAACTACAGGTGTTGTGTCACCTGTCTTTTCAACGTACTGATGATAAACATTAACGGCAACAGCGGTATGAGTATCGGAAAGATAATTTTCGTTCTTGTAAAGCTCGCTGATGGTTTTCTGTGTATTTTCATCGTCGCAGAAGCCGCCGAAGAAAAGTTCGTCAATTTTTGCTTTCACATCGGCGTCAACGGAATATTTACCCTCTGTTGAAAGTTCGTTCATCCACTGTGCAACCTTGGTATCGTCACCGTCTGTAAGATGATAAAGCAGTCTTTCCAAATTACTGGAAACAAGAATATCCATTGACGGAGAGATCGTGGTATAGAATTTTCTCTTTTTGTCGTAGGTACCGGTTGCGATAAAATCGGTCAGAACATTGTTGGCATTGGACGCACAGATAAACTTTGCAATCGGAAGTCCCATATTCTTTGCATAGAACGATGCCAGAATGTTGCCGAAGTTACCTGTCGGAACAGCAACGTTGATCTTGTCACCGAGATTGATCTTGCCTTCATTCAGCATATCGCAGTATGCCGAAAAGTAATAAACGATCTGTGGAAGGAGTCTGCCCCAGTTGATGGAGTTGGCACTGGAGAACAGTTTATTGTTTTCTGCCAGCTTATTTTTGATCTCGCTGTTGGTGAAAATCTTCTTAACGCCTGTCTGTGCGTCATCAAAGTTACCCTTGATTGCAACAACATTAACATTTTCTCCCTGCTGTGTTGCCATCTGACGCTTCTGCATAGGGCTTACACCGTCAACGGGATAGAATACGATGATCTTTGTTCCGTCAACGTCCTTAAAGCCCTCCAGTGCAGCTTTGCCCGTGTCACCGCTTGTTGCAACGAGAATGACTGCCTCTTTGCCGTTATAGGTTTTCTTGACGGACTTGGTAAGGAGGTGCGGAAGAATTTGCAGAGCCATATCCTTAAATGCACAGGTGGGACCGTGCCAAAGTTCCAGAACTGATACTTTCTTATCGCCGCATTCGATATAGGAAATGGGTGACGGATTGTCGGAACCGAATTTTTCTGCTGTATAAGCAGCTTCCACACTGTCGCTGATTTCTTCCTCGGTAAAGTCGGAAAGGAAATCACCGAGAATTTTCTTAGCGCGTCCTCTGTAGTCCTTTTCGGCAAGAGCCTTTATATCATCAAGCGAATACTTCGGAAGCGACTGCGGCACAAAAAGACCGCCTTCCTCCGAAATACCCTGTGCGATTGCCTGTGAAGCGGATACAACCGTATTTTTGTTTCTGGTACTGTTGTAATTCATAGATACTTCCCTCTTTCTTTTAAATGTTCTGTTTAAAAAAGTGATATGCATTATTAAAGAAAATGTCATTAACGATATTTTCGCTGTAGTTTTTCAAAAACAATTCATACAGCTCTGACATTGACTCTAACCCCGTCATATCCGACGGAATGTCGGCGCCGTCAAAATCACCGCCGAGAGCGACGGTTTTTTCGCCGCCAAGCGACAAAAAATGCTCGACAATTCTTATTATATCATACATTTTCGCATTTGTCAGGTTTTTATTAAGAAAATCTCTGCAAAAATTCATTCCGACAATGCCGCCTTTTTGTTTTATAATCTCAAACTGCTCATTTGTCAGGTTTCTGGGGTGGTCACAGACCGCCTTGACATTGGAATGGGAAGCAACAAACGGCTTTTTTGAAATGGCGGCAACGTCATAAAACATTTTTTCGCTTGCGTGTGAAATATCGACAATGATATGATTTTGTTCAAGCTCACGCACACATTCTCTGCCGAACCGCGATAAACCTTGATTATTTTCCGTCACGCCCACACCGTCGCCAAGCTCATTAGTACCGTTCCACGTTAACGTCATCATTTTGACGCCTATCTCGGCAAAGCGTTTGATATTTTTAATATCGCCGCCGAGTGCCGCACCGCTTTCAACAGTCAGTATCACACCCGACTGATGTTCTTTGACATTTTCCATATCGGCAAAGTTTTTGCACCAGACGATATTGGTTCCGGCAATTTGGTTTTTCAGTGTTCCGACACAACTGTGAAACAGCCGAACGGCATTTTCTCCCCTGTATTCATCAGGAATCCACACCGCAAGACACTGAATATACGGTTGGATGTTTTTCGTCTTGTGAAACGAAATATGAAACTCATCGTTAAACAGGGTACTGTTTTCGGTATATGCTCTGTACAGTGTATCACAATGCAAATCAAAAAGCTTCATCTCAACTGATTCCCCCTCAAATTTTTTAGATTTTCAAAATCCTGTTCGGGGAACAGCTCCCAGTTCTGTTCATATTCGGCTCTTTTTTCACCTGCGGCATATTCCTCAAATGCTGTGATCACCTCATCAATAAATGCTGACTTACCAACTTTTGTTTCATACAGCTTTCTTTCACAATGTTTTTCAAGTGTGCTGCCGCTGTCTGCAATAGCAGATTCGTCCATCGTGTCAGCGTTATAGACGGATATGATCAGATTTTCTCTGTCATCGGAAAGTTTCGCAATATCAATTCCCGGCTCACCCTTAAAGCTGACGAACTGTTCGGGTGCTCCGTTCAGCATCCGACACAATGCTGACAAAAACAACTGCGGCGAATCAACGAGCCACAAATCCGAACAGCACAGCTCATATTGATTGTTGATCCTTATATCACACCAACCGTCAGACACTCTTATCTCAAACAATTTTTCTTTCATATTCGATTGCCTTTTCCATTCCGCATAATCCTTTCCCAATTTGTCGGCATACGGGTCATTCATCGCCTGTGCTGCTTTGATTGTTTTTTCGTAAAGATTACCGTATAAGGTTTTATGAATTTGAATATGCCGTTTCACCCAATCCCAAACGTCATTTACTGTATTTGCCGCAGATGACATATTGATCACAATGTCACAGCCGCAGTCCATCAAATCCGTATCGATCAGTGTTAGAATGACTTCCTCGGTAAGATCATTGACAGCGCTGTTAAAGATATGATATGCACTTTGATAGTTTTTAATTTTAAGGTAGAATTTCAGCAGGTTGAGATAGGCTGTAAATCTGGCATATTGATTGTCGGAATTTTTGTTGTATTCAAAGAATTTCAGATAATATTTCTCCATTTCGGAATCTCTGCCGATACCCACACTGTAATAACCGATCATCTGACTGCATACGTCAACTGT
>CADCRH010000130.1 GCA_902803805.1 uncultured Ruminococcus sp. | reverse complement strand
TTCAATTTCAAGCCAGCAGGTGTTTCTGCCGCATAAGCATTTCTCATTATGAACAATCACTCTGTCCGTCAGTTCATATCTGATAAAAGGCTGTATGTAATTGGCAAGGTTGGTGATCAGCACTTTATCGGAACGAACGCCATAGCCAACCGGCTGATTGTTTTTATCGACCGGTTCAACGATCACCCAATCCTCATTGATATGGAGATGTCCTTCGGAACATTCACAGGCAATTTCCCCGGCTTCCGTGCAGGAATAATGCGTTTGAACATAACAGCCGAATTTCTTTTCGAGCTTTTGTTTGACACTGTCTGTCAAAAGTTCTCCGCCTGTTATGACAACATCCGGTTTTATATGTAGCTGTTCAAAATTCGCTAGCAATGCGATATTTGACGGATAGCCGCTGAGCATTGACGGCTGAAATTCATTCAGCTTTTTAATGATCTGCTCTGCCGGAAGATTGACGTCAATATTGATCTTATTATTCTTCTTAGGCATTTGCAGCTGCAAATACTTCGACATTCCGCAGGCGAGAAAAAAACCGTAATCGGCAAATACACCGGCTGTTCTTCTGCCGTTTTTCATAAATTTTTGATAGTCCTGTTCTCTTGCAAAGGTTCTCACTGCCGCAACAGCGGAAGAAACAGATACCATCCTGTTGTCATACAAAACGACAGCCGGATTGCCTGTGGAACCGGAAGTCTTGAAAACCAGATATTTCCCATCAAGCATATAGCCGATATGATCAAGATTCGCCGTGAATTCCTCAATCTTTTTCATCGAGATCGTCTGATCGGTAATGAAATCATCAAAGTGTTTCATCATTGCTATTTTATCGGTAACGGGCAAAACCTCCAGACAAAAATCATCACCGATATTACGATATAATTTTTGATAATACGGACTGTTCGCCTTTGCATATGCAGCCAGTTTTTGCAGACGTTTTTTTCGAAGCTTTTCTCGTTGAATGACCGACATTCTGTCTGCTTTGCGTGTACTGAGTATCGCTTTAAGAAGTAAAAATTTATCCATCACATATAACCTGCTTTCATAAACATATCTTTTCTTGACAAAGAGGGATAAGCTCATTATAATTACAGTATTCTTTCAGATTCTGAGGAAGATATTTGCACAGGGTTTGTAAGATGACCCGGCAACAATATCATCATACAATAAAAAAGAATCAAAATCTACACTATATAAAAATTTTAATATTGATAGAGGAGAAATGCAGTATGCAGGAACATTTGGCGGACATAGTGGAACCGCTTATGAAATGGTTTGAAACAAACAAAAGAGAGCTTCCCTGGCGAGCCGACCGTCAACCTTATCATATTTGGATTTCCGAAATTATGCTCCAGCAAACAAGAATTGAAGCTGTTAAAAAATACTATGAAAAGTTTATGAAAGAACTTCCCGATGTGGAAAGTCTGAGCTTAATTTCCGAAGAAAAATTACTAAAGCTTTGGGAGGGATTAGGTTATTATAGTCGGGCAAAAAATCTTAAAAAGGCAGCCGAAATGATAATGCAGGAATATGACGGCGCGTTTCCCGATTCTTACGAACAATTATTAAAATTGCCGGGTATAGGTGAATATACCGCCGGAGCCATTGCCTCCATTTGCTTTAATGAAAAAGTAACAGCCGTAGATGGTAATGTGCTGCGTGTAATTTCAAGAGTACTGGGAAGCAAAAAAAATGTATTGCTGCCCGAAACAAAGAAAGCAATTACCCAAAAACTAACCGAAATGATACCCGAACAATCCGGAATTTTTAATGAAGCATTGATGGAACTTGGGGAAATCATATGCTTACCAAACGGAACTCCCGAATGTCAACGATGTCCCATTCAAAGCAACTGTATCTCATACAAAGAGCATTTAACAGCGGAGATCCCTGTCAGAATCAAAAAGCTGAAACGAAAAAAAGCAGAAAAAACCGTGTTGCTGCTCATCACCGATGACCACCGTATCGCAATTGAAAAGCGAACGGAAAAAGGTCTGCTGTCCGGTATGTATCAACTGCCGAATGTTGACGGATTCTATACGGAAGAAGAATTGCCCCTTCTATTACAGGAATGTCAGCTAACCGCCGCAGAAACATCCTTTATCAAAAATGCAAAACACACTTTTACACATATTGATTGGTATATGAAAGGCTATCTGGTGACAGTTCGGGAAAAGTGCAGCCGTTTTCTTTGGGTGTCCCCACAGGAACTTTCGGAACAATATCCTTTACCGACGGCTTTTCAAACATTCACGAAGAATTTGTTTCAATCACGTTTTTTAGGGAATCATTAACTCAAAAAACTATTTTAATCGTAGATAGTATCATCTTTTATTCCAAATGTCAATTACTTGACGAAATATCTTATCAATTATAGTAATTTTAAAAAACAAATGCTTTTCTGTTTGATAATAGTGAAACGTGAAAATATTTGATTATAAATGTTTATTATTGACTGTCAATTAAAATAGTGATACAATAGATATTACAAAAGCAATCTACAATGGAGGGATTTTTTATGCACAATCATCGCGAAATACTAAAAAAGACACTGTCAATTGCACTTTCTGCTGTACTGGTCGGGGGTATGGTTTCCGCTATGCCTGCCTTGGGCGCGAAAAGTGAAATGACGGTCAATGCCGCTTCACCAATATCTATTAACAAAACAAATGTAACACTGTATGCATTGGAAGATTGGGCAGAAGAATACATCTCCATACCTTCGCAGTTAGACCAAACTTTTCAGTTAAAAGTAACGGGCGCTTCTTCTGTTACTTACAGTGTAGATGATGATGAGATCGTTGAAGTATCGAAAGACGGTCTGATAACGCCCAAGGTTGAAATTTTTTATTGGTACGGTTGGGTCGGTACAAGCAGTAAACAATCCGATAAAGAGCCGGACTACATTTCCCACGATTATCATTACGGTACCACTACTGTCAGAGTCAAGGCAGATGATAAAGAATTTGATGTTGAAGTCACATTGGTAGATTATGCGAACTACTATGCCGAACAAATAATGGATGACTATATTTCCAAAAATATCAGCGCTGATATGTCAACAGAAGAAAAACTCAATAAAATCGCTCAATTTGTAGCGGACAGAGATTACAGCGTTGATTATCAATCGGCAGCAGGACTGATTATTTCCGGCGGCGGTGACTGCTGGGCTTCAACCAATACCGTTATCAAAATGGCAAGAAAAATAGGACTCAGTGCCTGGGGCAAAAGCCGAAACCGGGACAGGGGCGCCGGTTCAGGACACAGAAACGCGATGGTCTTTGACGGTACGGATTATTACGAGGTAGAAGCAGGCATTTCCGGTAAAGCACCGAGGCCTTATTTCGTACAAAAAAGAGAAACGCTTTTCCGCTACAGATACAACGATCAGTATGACGGATATGAGATCTATCAATATGACGGAGAAACCGTTCCGGAGGAATTAATTATTCCCGATACGATAAACGGAACACCCGTCACCGTGATAGGAGATTATTTCGTTTCACAAAGCGAAACCGTCAAAAGGATTCAGCTGCCTTCCGGTATCAAATCTATCGGTCGAAATGCATTTACTTCCTGTATCGATCTTGAAAGCTTAAATATTCCGGCTTCTGTGGAAGAGATCGGAAAATTTTCCTTTACGGATTGCAGTTCGCTGAAAAACGTTGACGCGTCGGGCAGATATAAGTTTATCAACGGAGCCATCTATAAGGATGATCGGATTCTGATTGCCGTTCCGAATGCGTCCTCTGTTACGATCCCTTCGGGTATTAATGAAATTTACGATTACGCTTTTTATTATAATTCCAATATTAAATCTGTCACCTTGCCTGCAAGTGTTGAAAAATTAGGCGAGGGTGTTTTTGCCTACTGCACGAATCTGGAAAAGGTCGAAATCAAAGGCAATCATCTGAAAGAAATGTCGGATTATATTTTTGCCTATTCAAGTCTGCAATATGTTGTTTTACCCAAATCCGTTACGACGATCGGCAAAATGATTCATCTGGGTATCGATGATTTCACTATTGTCGGTGTCAAGGGCAGCGCTGCGGAAACATATGCGTCGGAAAACAACATTACATTTGTTGAACCTCTTGAAAATCAAAACTCCGGTATCAGCAAAACAGTCATCAATGCAGGTGCTTCGGTCACGGTAACAGCAGACTTCAAAAACGGAAAAGCACCGTACCGGTATTTATACGCCTACCAAAAGGACGGCGGAAGCTGGACAACGGTAAAAAATTACAGTTCGGCTTCATCGGCAAAAATCACACTCCCCTCTGCCGGAAACTATAAAGTCCGGGTTAAATGCCAGGATACCAACGGAATGATCGTAAACAAGGATTTTGATGTTAAAGTCAACGATCAACTAATCAACAGTTCATCGATCAATCAAACATCTGCTGTTCTCGGTCAGAGTTTTCGGCTGACCGGCAAGGCTTCGGGCGGTACAGGCGGACATACCTATGCCGTTTATTACAAACAGGCAAGTCAGACTTCCTGGACAAAGGCACAAGACTACCAATCGTCAATTACCGCCAAAGTCACACCAAAGGCCGCCACGACCTATACCATTCGTGTGAAGGCAAAAGATTCCGATGGAAATATTACCAATAAGGATTTTACCGTTAAAGTGATCGCCAAGCTTGAGAACAATTCCACCATCAACAAAACATCGATTGATCTCGGACAAAGTTTCCGGCTGACCGGTAAAGCAAAAGGCGGCGAGGGCGGATATACCTATGCCGTTTACTACAAGCAAAAAACGCAAACCACCTGGACAAAGGCACAGGATTATCAATCCTCTGTTACCGCACTCGTTATCCCGAAAGCGGCAACCGATTATACCATACGTGTCAAACTGAAAGACGCAAACGGTACTGTTGTGAATAAGGACTTTGAAGTGACGGTATCAAAAGCAAAAAAATCATCATAATATTCGACATTAAAAACGAGCGACAGCCTAAACTGTCACTCGTTTTTTACTGCCCTTTTATGTTGTCACCTCAAATGCCAGCCAACAGGGCATATATTCTTTCATCTGCTTTTCCAAAAGTGTTTTCTGTGCCGAAGTGATCCCATCGGTACAATGAAAAATGATTTTTTTATTTTCAAAATCCTCGGTAAATTCACCGTTGACATTAAATATTGTGGGATATTTTTCACAAGCGGCAACTCTGTTGTCTGTATTGGCGATCGATAAAGCGGCAAGAACCGATTTTCTTCTTCCCTCAACCGTTTGGTCAAGATTCAGCTTATTAATGATTCTTTCCCTTATCGTAAGACCATAATCTTCTGCGGTCGATACAAAACATTCCCTGAACAGCTCCTCAAACGCGTCATATAAAATATCCAGTCCCTCTGCATATGCTGCAAGCTCCTTATATACCAAGTTGTCCACGCCGAGATGATATAATCCTGTTTTCGCCATTTTATCACACATAGACTGCAATGCATTCATACCGTCACCTCCGTTTTATATCGAACTGACGGTCAGTGTTCCGAGAGAAGCAAATTCGCTGTAGCCGATACTTGTATCCTGAAAACCGATCAATTGATAATTTTTGACACCCTCAACGGCATACACGGCATTTCCGAGAGAGGCGCAAGTCACGTCCTCATTAACAGAAAGTGTGTTAAAAAATTCTGTTACCGCTTCTTCCGCCGCTGTCTTTACTTCACTGAACGAATAGCCGTCTTTTACCGAAATCTTCAAAGTTACATTAACGCTGACGGCGGACGCCTTGTTGACAAACACATAGATACCGATAGATTTATTTTGGTCGGCAGCCGTCTGCACCTCTGTACGCACAGCTTCCGTTACTTCCTTTCCCCTGTCGGCTATGAATATGGAAACCGCTCCGGCACCGCCGCTGTTGGCTACCACACAAGCCGAATACACACCGTCAACCGACTCCGCAAGCGTTTTGTAGTACTGACTGTTGATACCGTTGGGCTTATTTCTCATCAGCTCGATAATTCTTTCCCTTAATTTTTCATCGCTTTCGTCATCGGTTCCGCCTTGAAACGACATTGAATTCGTAATGCTTATCCCGACGGAAAAATATGTAACAATCGTTGTCACCGTATCAGGTGAAACATTATATCTTTTTCCGCTGTTTTCCGCTTCACACCAAACAAAGGCATAATTGCTTCCGCTTTCTATTGACTGTTCTTCTATTGTTACATAATTCAGTGTACCTTCCGAATTGGTACAAATGGTTCCCTTGGGGATGATAATATCATATTCAAGCGGAACATCCAGCCTGAACATTATTCTTCCCTGTGCCTTTTCGCCCTTGATTCTTTCCGTGCCTGCCATTTGTGCGTGAAGATCCAGTTTGTCACCGCTCGCCGTTGTGACAAACATCTGTTTCTTAATTTGGTCAAGCTCCGATGTAAGAGAAAAAATCTCTCCTGCCAGAACTCTCATCCTGATTCCGACATCACTTACTCTGTCAGCTTCGTACCCCGACAGTTCGTAAAATTTATCGCTCATTCTTTCCAGTATTTCTTCATAACTGTAATCCATATCAACCCTCCTGTTTGACAAGCTCAATCTCTAAAACCTCGTCATTGTACTCAACGCTGACTGTAATCACATTTTCGTCCACAATCACGCCGATGACCTCAACATTCGGAAAATCGGAAAGTGCATTTCGTGCTTTCATCTCAATTTCTTCCACACAGTTGCTGCTGTTCAGATCCGTTTCAAAAACATCGCTTCCCAATTCTCTGTCATAGATAAATGCTCCCTTTCGTACCGAAAGTGTAATATACATTTTTTGCTTCAATTCCTTTAACCCTTCGACAGAAGAAACACTGTCGTTAACAACATCGAAATCACCATCAATATTCAGTGCTGTATCCATATCAAAACTCCTTTCCGTTGATCTCAACTGTTCCGTCATTTTTCAAGATAATATAAGCGCCTCCCTCCGAGCGAAGCATCAGTTCCCCTGGTTCTAGCGTCAATTCGTTATACGGTATTCTGATTCCGATACACATTCTGCCCGATTCCGTAGGAATGACGACGGCATCTTCATTTAACGAAGGCACATAAAACAGTCCTCCGGGTGCAACAAGCGCAAATTGATTGGTACCATCTGTAGAAGAGGCTGCTATGCGCTGATTGGCACTTTGATATATTCTGCCTGCCGAGCAGAAGATCTGATTGCTGCTCATTGCCGAAATATTTTTTGACAAACGCATCAATACCTCACCTCCGAATAAATTTTTGTACGTTCTCCGTTTCCGTCAAGCGTGTAATGAATTTCTTTGACACGAATATTTCTGTCTTTATTGTCAAGTACAAGCTTTGCTCCTCTTTCACACAAAACGCAGCCTGTACATTCAATTTCTATTCGTTCATACTGATTTTTTGATTTTGTTATCATTTCCTTTGTCGAAAGAACCGTTCTGCTTTCGCTGTCGATCGAATTGACATAACGAATTCTTTTCACGCCAAGACTTTTGGCAAATTCATTTTCAAGCGGCATTTCATATCCGCCTGCCGTATAAGTCCGTGCATAAATATCCGAGATCAGATTGCTTCGGGTCAGCGTATTTTTTACGGACAGGCACCTGTCGGAAGAAAGATATACAATTTCTTTGCTTTCCTCGCCTGTGATATTGATTGCTCCGTTTCGGTCGATTCTGGGAACGGTATTCATAAAGTGTCTGCAAAATGCACTTAACACGCCCCATTCGCTCATTCCCTTTGTAATGTTCAATTCTCCGTTAAATGCCTTTTCCGTACCCACAAAATCATAAAAGCCGAGCGGTTCAAAATGTCTTTTCATCAACAGCGGCATAGACGGCATACAATAGGTCTGCGGCAGCGCTTCATTATCCAGAAGAACACATTCAATGCTTCTTGCCTTTACAGTAAGAAGCAGACCTTTGTTATTTTTCTCGATTGTCTGCGAATCAATTTTTCCGCGGAATATCCTTTCGCTTCCCTCCAAGACCTCTATTCCCTCCAACACGGGCACTGCGCCGCTGACTGCAAATACAGCATAAAGGCTGTCGGCAGGCGCGTCCTCAGATGACACGATATTGACCGAAACCGGCTTTTTGAATTCGGTTTCTTTTCCCTTAATATCCTTGATGATATACGTCAGCAAAGCTTCACCGCCTTTCCGCTCGGTATCGCTGTATCGGGTCTTAGAATATCAGGATTGACTGTCATCAGCGTTTCCACAGCAATACCGTATTCATACGCAAAATCCCAAAGAGATTTTTTTCCGTTTCCGATACACTCCGTAAAGTTGACCGTCTGAATGTGACCAAAACTTTCCTCAAACGTAAAACCGTATTTTATCACACCCTCTATATCCTTGCCGATCAGTTCCAATCTTTGAAATATGGCATAAAGGGGCTTTTGCGACGGAATATAAAGCATTCCGCCGCCTCCCTCATTAAATAAAGCTTTTAGTTTCCCGAACTGCTCTGCACAGTCGCTGCCGAAAAACTCTCCCTCACCGCTGATGATCCTTCCCTCATCACCGAGATCCTGAATATTGCTGAGTCCGTAAGGAATTTTATGTTCCGCTGTACGGTGTCGGTGTATGACCTTGATAACCGACGGATTGACAGGGAACACATATTTTTTAAAGCTCATTTTTCCGTCAGTTTTCATTGGTTTCCTCCTCCGCATTCAAAATTCTTTCGTACCGCATTATGTCGCGCGCAACTGTTTCCGATATTCTGTAAAGCTCCGCAAAATCGCCGCTTGAAAGATTTTCCGGTAAAGATACACTGCCCTCGATCTCCTTCATATTATTCCTCCGTTTCTTCTTTTTCTTCCGTTTTCATTGTCAGCGCCGTAATGCTGATATGCTCTCTCATCTGTTCCTTATTGACGGTAAACGCATAGTCATCCCACATACAGCCGCTCAGTCGGTAAACCGTACCGTCCAGCTCCAATGTCACCTCAAAATCATCAAGATCGCCGAAGCTGCAATTTTCAAACGGCTTTAAAAACCTCAGTCCAACCAGATGAAGCTTATATTCGTTTTTTCCTCTTATGTGCGCCTTGTCCTCGCTGCAAAAACACGTTCTTACTTTATGGATCTCTGCTGTTTGACGAAGCTCGGCACTTTGCGCCTGTAAAAGCTTTTTTCCGTCAATGAAAATAACGGCATCTCTGCCGCATACTGTTCTTACCTCCCTCAAAAAATCACCCCTCGCCGGCTGCCGCAAACTCACGCAATGAGAATTTCACCGTGATCTTGTAAAGAAAATGGTTCTTGTCATACATACATTTCTCTACGGAAATTCCCGTTATCATTTTAGAATCGTCCAATTTCAGAATTTCGCCAATCACTGTTTTCGCACAGTTTTCGCAAAATTCGCTTCCTGTTTCTTCATTCACCATTACGGTAACGACCAGTCTTTCCCCGACAACCTCAAAATCCTCATAACCGAGAAGAAACGACATATTATCAGCATTTTCCGAACCGATGACCACCAACACACTGTCAATCGGATATCCCAGAGAATGACCGTCGTTTTCTCTTTTAAACCGAAACGCGCCGAGTGCCTCGTCGTTTTTCAGCTTTTCATACATTTCATTAATGAAATCACTCATCATTTAAGAGCTCAATCCTCCTTAAACAAGCTTTGATGTAGCTGCCGACACGGCTATCATATTCGTCCACCCAGATAATTGTAAAATGATGATTTTCGCCAAATACTTTATCGCCGTATCCGGCATTTCGTAACAGTTTGCTGTTGCAGAACATCATATATCTTGCAGGGTCGCTTCTTCCCTCGGCATTGTTATTCGTGCCGCCAAAAAGATTTTTGTCATATCTCACAGGATATAAAACCGCCGTACCGACTGTCGTTCCCTCACTGGTAGATACACTGACCGTTTCACCGATTTTCTCGATGGCATTTTTAATACTGTCGTTCACCCTCTCATATCCTTTCAAACACAAATCCGTCACAGTCATAAATATCGCCGATATTTTCAAACGCTTCACGGTAAAGCTTTTCGGTAGCTTTCAACTGTTCCGATAACGAAGCCGATCGTTTCACGGATATTTCTCCGACAGTAATATCTTCGCCGCTGTTTTCCGAAACCGACCAAAGAACATATCGGTAATAGGCAAGCGCCGCCGCCGCAAATTCAATTCTTCCGCTGTATGCCTCAATATTCCTATCACTCTTTAATTTTGTCCGTATCCCATCCAGAGCGCTGTCACACATAAAACGGAATTTCAAAACCGTTTCGGTATCAAGTCCCGAAAGCCTTCTGAACATATCCATAACATTTTCAATTTTCAAAATCACACCTCCCAAAACAACGAAGCTCCCCACAAGTGAGGGGGCAGGAAATTCCCACCCCTTTTCCGCAGGGAATCCGACAGCGGATCACTCCGCCCGAATCAGTATGTCAGCACCTTGGCACTGTCGGGAAAGATTTTCGCAAAACCTGCGGTACAACTGATAGTGGCACGTTCCAACTGTCTGTCGATCAGCTTGTCCGTATCCATTGTAATCCCTCCCGACTGTACCATTTCAATGGCGCAGTTCTTGTCAAGACCGATCAGCTTCCTTCCGCTGATCGAAGGGATATGAAGCAGCGAGGCACCGAGTGGTGTGATCATCTTGCCCGTTCCCTGGAAATCAAGACCGGCTTTTGCGTCCTTCATTTCACTCATTGTCAAAAGATCCTTCATCACCTCCGTAGGCGCAAGAATCGTATTCAGTTCATACGGATTCAGCTCTGCCCAAAGCTTCACAAGGTCGGCATAGGTCAGTGTTCCCGTTGTTGTTTCGGTTGTCGGAGAAGCTGCCGAGATCACCTCTGCCGCATTGCCGTTTCCGTCGCCGCTGATAAGAACATCAACCGCATCTTTTATCTGTTCTCTTGCTATATATGCACCGATTTGGCGAAGTGTTACAGTAAAGAGGTCAAGACGCTGATATTTAATTGCTTCATACGATGCTACCAACATTCTGCCGCGCTTGATCAGCTTCACGAGATTTTCGCTGGTTCTTACGTTTGTCTGCGGCAGATACGCCCCTTCTGCCGTAGATTTAAGGGCTTTTTCATCATCAGTCGGTGCCGATACCACGGAGCGGTAATCCATACCGTCAATGATCGTTTTAGCGGCAATGATCTCATTCAGATAGTTCACGTTTTCCATTCCCTGCTTTACCGCTCTTGAAACATATTCGGGAAACAGTGCCGCCGAATCGGAGGTTTCAAAAAATTTCTGAACCTTATCGGAACGGCTGCCGCCCACTTTAATATCAAAACGCTTGAGCTGACGCTGGTAAGCGTCCAAACCTTCCAGTTCGCTTCCTTTGTATGCTTCGGATGGGTCAAGACTTTCGAGAACGTCTGTCAGAGAGCTGCCGTATCTGTACATACCCTTTTCCAGTTTTATAGAATCATAAAATGCCATAATCTTTCATCTTCCTTTCTGTTATATCAAAGAATCATCCCTGCATAGCCTGTTGTTGAATCAACATCAACGATCAGAATACTTCTTCCGTTTGTGGTGTCTGTTTTTACCTTGTTGTTGTCTGCGGCAAGTTTATCGTAGCCTACCGAAACCGTACCGCTGTACGGAACTCTGACATAGCCGTTCAACTGAACCGCCGCATAACCGCCTCTTACTGCCGTGCAGATTCCGCAGAACGCACCGATTGCCGCCTTTACCTTACCGTTGCCGGACATCATTACGGGAATCCCTGCCTTCACATCACTTTCTGCCTCAAAGGTAACGATACCCTCGTTATAGCCGTTAAAAGATACATTCATATTAAAAATCCTCCTTAAATATTTTGATAAATGGTGTTGCTGTTTTTGACATTTTCCTTACTTTTGAAAAGCTGGGGCTTTATCGGAAGCATTTCCGCCGCCTTTTTCTCAAACGCTTTTTTCAGCTCGTCAAGCTGACTGATATTCATTTTATCCGTAATAAAATCCAGTGTTTCCATCCCCAATTCCGGCAAAGCCGCTGCGGATAAAGCCTTTACTTCTTTCACAAGTTTGCTGCGGTAATATTCCCCCTGTGCTGCTTCCGACTGAAGTTTTTGAAACTTCTCGGCAAGCTCCGAAATCTCATCAACGGTAAAAAGCTGTTCTTGACCGCTGAAAAGTTTTTTCTCCACATTCATATATTGCTCACCTCCTTTCACATAGCTTTTTATCACGCCCGCTGCCTTTTGTGCAGGAACGGCAACAAATGACCATTCATAAGCGTCAACCGGCTCACACAGTTCCGCATAGCAGGTTTTACCGGCATATTTTTTACCTTTGATATGCCTGCATAGGGAAATATCTTCGCCGCATACGGAGCATATCCGTTTTTTGACCGCACACCCCACACTGACTTCTTTCTTAATGCCGCTGTCCAATGCAAGAATCAATTCATTGTTTCTCTCGCTTTTGGGAACATATGCTCTTGCACAAAGTCGGCGGTATTCCCTGCCGTCGGAACAATACTGATTCTCAACGCGTTCAACATTGCAGGAAAAAATTCTGGCACTTTGATTCTGACTTTTCGGATTATGATCCATAATTCCCGTAATGCCTACAAAAAGCTTTTCAAGCTCTTTCAATGCATCATCGGAAAACCTTTCAAAATCCCTGTCAATTTCGTTGTCACAGAGCACCACCGAAAACACATAGACTTCTTCTTCTCCGAAGCTGCTTCTGGTATATCGGTTAATTAGTTCCAGTTCACCGTCAAGCGGTTTTCCGCTGTTTTGATCCATACACTTTTTCACTCCTCACTCATTTCCATTCTCATTTTTTCAGCCTGCGCATTCAAAAGATTTGCCCTTGCGAGTTCCACTTCGTCCTGAAGATTAATGTGATCCCATACAATGGCAAAATCCTCCCTGATTCCTTTCAGTTTCATATAAATACAACAGATTTTTTTAATTTCCGATTCAAGGATCCTTCTGTAATATTCAAGTTCACTTGTCAGAATATCCGCCTGCTGTGATGACATTCTTTCCGTAGTTGACCACGAAAGTCCCAGTAAAAACGGAGGGATAGAAAGCTTTGAAACGATCTGTTCCAAAAGCTGCTTGACAGGCACTTCACTGTCGGGAATTTGATTATCCGCCCCGATCACCTTAATACTCACGTCGCCTACTGTCACAAAATCCTTCGGTTCACGGCTTTTCATCGCCTTGCTCCATTCGGAAGCGATCTGCTGTGCTCTTTCTTTAGAAAAGCTTCTTTCGTTGTCACCGGGCTTGTATGAAACGGCAAAGCGAACATTGCCCACTCTGTCCCAGTTCGTACCGACCGCACGGATAATCTTCATCAAAACATCGCTCACCATCGGAAGCCCCCGAAGAATGGATGTTCCGTAAACGCTGTCAGGCTCCGGCATATAAGCGCTGCATAGTATCAGTTCGGGATATTGAACGGGTATTTTTTCACCGATTTGGCTAACGGCATAAATTTTCAGGTCAAACGGATTTTTGCCTATCTTCATTTCCACATCATCGAGGCTTGCAATATACAATCCGGAAATATCACTACCGTTTCCGTTCAGCACCACTTCTCCGACTGCCGTACCGTATGTCAGGAGTTGTTCGAGATAACCCGACAAAAAGCTGTCAATTCCCGTTTCACAACTGTTAACTTTCACATTCTTCAAAAAGTCGTTCAGTTCGTTTTGAAGAACGCTGCTGCCGCATTGGATCCGAAAGCTGCCGACCAGTCTGATGATCTTGCAAAGCGCAGCATCAATGATCGGCACATTTTCTCTCAGGGATTGATACAATCTTCTCTCACAGATATGAGCCGCCGTACCTGTACCGAAATACGAAAATAAATTCTCGTTATAACTGTCGCTTACTGCTGTCTGAAAAGCTGCCTCCTGTTTTTTTCTGTTTCCGAAACCAAATTTCATCATTTCACCTCCTTGTTATCTGTCCGACGCAAAAGCAAAAATCTCGTTGTCCTCCTCTTCCAAGAGGGTCGCAACAAAATATCTCACATCATCCATCGAATGGTCGTTTTCCTTGCAGGGTGCGTCTTTTCCTCCGCTTTCCCAGCGATATAATCCGAATTCACGAATACAATCCTCACACCCTTTGCATATCTGTATTCTTCCGTCTTTCAGTGCTGTACCGGTCTTGCGGATTCCATCGAGCACATTATTTTTAGCAGGTACGGCACGATATTTCCCGTGCCGCCTTATCACCTCGATAAAGCTTGCCGCCGAAGGATCGACAACAATTTTTTGAACATTTCGTTCCCCAATCAGTTCGCATAACCCACTGTAATGCTCCTCATCAGTTCTGGAACTCCCCTGACGGCGCGAATCATAGTAATATTCCTTGATACGGTACCACACACCACCATTGAAGCCCCACAATCCGAAGGATGACGGATTCACTGTACCGTAATCGCACGAAACAGCATATTCATCAAAGCTTTCGGGAGCATCACAGAATCTGTTTTCATCCGACATAAACGGATAAATCAGACCTTCACTTGCTGTCCATTTTCCCAGAACAAAACGGTCATAAAAGCTGCCGGAATAAAGATTTTTGTATCTGCTGCGCATTTTTTCGGAAAGGGACGGATTATCGTCCATTGTGAAATGGAGATAATAAATATTTTTCTCCTTTGTTTTTTTCACCCACTCACGGCAAAACCAATGCTGAGGATATTCGGGGTTACAGTTAAACCATAGCTTTGAATTTTCAACCGAACACCGCGCCAGCGCCTGTTCCACAAACGACCTCGGCATTAAAGCCGCTTCATCAAACAAAACACCGCATAAGGTCATTCCTTGAATCAGTGCCGCCGAACCCTCGTCACGTCCTCCGAAAAGATAAAATTTACTTTTTCTTCCCATCGAAGAAACTTCAAATATATTTGATGAAAGCTTTTCCGTCACTTCAAAGCCCAGACTTCGTAAAATCGGCAAAAGCGGTTCTGCCACATTTCTTTTTACGGAGCGAATGGTTTTTCCGCATATTGCGAAACTGCCACTCTCAAAGCTGAACATTGCCCACGACACGAATGAAACACTCATACAAAGGGTTTTTCCGCTTCTGACCGCGCCATCACAGATAATGCCGTCACACTTGGAACTTTCGCGCTTAGGCGACCACCACCCAAGCACATCAAGCTGCTTTTTAGAAAAAGCCGTAAAGCCCAATCAAACTCACTCCCCTTCCTCCGCCTGCCGGATACCGCCGATCACGGCTTTATAAAAATCGGACTCGTTTGATTTTTGCTCCACCCCCGAATTTTCCAACTTTTCAAGTGCCTTGAGCCTGTCAAAAAATTTCATTTCCATCGCTCCCTCTTTTGGACGCTTGATCTCGGCAACGTTAAACAGGTCATATTCCGATAACTGCTCTGCCGTCAGTTCTCCCGCAAACAAAAGTCCGACCGCACCGCTTACATCTCCGAATGCCAGTTTTTCATATCCGCAAAGTGATTTTTGTTTGGCTGTTTTTTCCTTTTGCCGGTAAAGTCTTTCCAATTCATCATTGATGTCTTTTCTGGTCAGGAGCGCCACTGCCGTTTTACAAGGCTTTAGATAGCCTGCTGCTTTGGCGGCGCTTTCAGCATTGCCGCTCTCCGCAAAATAAAAGCAAAACAATTTTTCTTTTGCGTTAAGCACTTTTCGCTTTCCTGTCATTCTGAAAACCTCCTTTCACTAATCCCTTTAAAAACAAAAAAATTCGACCTCTAAAGGTCGAATTCCCAAAAAAATATTTTTTCACGTACCTTTTTTCGGTCTTAAAGCACCGAAAATCAAGAAAAAGAGCAACAGAATGTTTTTTGCCAACATTCTGTTGCTCTTTTTTATGTTTCGTCAAATGCCGAAACGGTATTGATAAAAAGATTGTTCAGTTCCTGCCAGTCATTACGCTGCTCTTCGGACAGATGGTCAATTTCATCACGGACTTTCTCAAGATGATTTTCTATATACGCATTGATTTTGTCAACTCTCGGAATTTCGTGTATTTCGGGAAAATTCATTTTTATATCAAGAAGCATATTCACTTCCTGTTTGATACTTTCATCGAGCTGAGAAGTCATCAACTCCGTAAACAGCATTGGCGGAGGTGTTCCGTTTGCTAAAATCCACCTGCAAGCCAGTATCGGACGAAGCACATAAAAATATTTTTTCGCCTTTACACTATCGTCCCTTAAAGATTCCCTGTAGTTTCCCTTTGCCATATTTAAATAATGATATAATACACGCTTTGACGAAAAATACCTGTTGACAATTTGCTTCAGTTCGTGCATAAAATCCGTCTGAATATAGACCATCGGCGATGACAGCCACTCAAACAATGTCGCATTCGATTTATATAAAAGCTTCAGCGTCTTGTCCAAATCCCAGCCGTTTATATCAAATACACTGTCAAGCGGCAATTCAATCACATCACGCACTCTGTCAAGACGCAGATATTCGTTTTTCGGTCTGACATAAACAAATCTTACATCATAGTCGCTGTCTGCCGACGCAAACCCCCACGCACGGCTTCCCGATTCCACAGCGAAAAGAATTTTTATCTTTTCGCTGTTTTCGATCGCTTTTAATCGCCTTACAATTTCTTCTTTCATAAATACACCTCTCTCAAAAACAACATTTACTCTGCCACCAGCTTCGTCAGTTGATTCAGTATCGCTCCGCCGCCGATATTCAGGTTTTCGACATTCTCACAGATTCGTTCGATATATTCCAGTTCTTTCAGCTTGTACAGCGTTTTGTTTTCGTCCATCAGCTTTGCCGTGTTAAGCAAAGAACGCGTGGACGCTACTTCCTCACGTCTGGTAATGACGCTTGCCTGTGCCCTCTTTTCGGCGATCAGCACGGTATTCATAATATCGCGAATCTCTCCGGGCAGAATCATATCCTTTACCCCTGCTTCTGCGATCTCGATATAGAGGTCATTTTCCTTTTCTTTCAGGCGCTGCAAAACAAAATCCGACATTTCATTTTTGCTTGTCAGAATCTCGTCCAGCTTGTACTTGCCCACAAAATCCCTTAATGCCAATTGTGAAATAATATGGAGCTGTTCGGAACAGTCACCGATCTCGCTGTAAATTTTCATACAATCCTTAATTTTATAGTTGACCGTCAGATTCACTCTGAGAGTCACTTTATCCTGCGTCAAGACCTCCTGACCGTTGATTGCCATATTGGTGAGGCGCATATCAAACGTTTTAAACGTCACCGAAACACCGCCGCCGATCCAAAAATAATAGGTACCCGAATTCAGCAGCTTCTGAAATTTTCCATCATAGAAAAGCATACATTTTTCGTAATCCTTTACTTCAATTTTATTGTAGTAAAGGGTTGAGATCTTCTTAAACAGATACTTCGGAAAATTCTGATCGACTTCGGGTTTGGTTATATCGGCGGTCATCACTTTATTGTCGTATCCGACATTCCAATAGACATATTTGTTCGGGCGAAGAATGCTGACAAAAAATCCGTTGACAAAGCGGAATCCGAGTTCCCCCTCTTTCACTTCAAAAACGTCGGTTTGTTCCGCCAGCTTTTCATCTTTCAGAAGAACATCAACAGAACAATTTTGAGAAATTAACTCCTTGTCCGGTGATACGATTTCCACCTGAACCTTATTGAGGAATTGATATTCCCCTGCCTCAAGCATACGTTCAAACTTACCGTTTTTAAACATCAGACCCCTTTCGTTTTCTTTAATAATGATTTTCTGAAACAATTTTTTCATCACAATCTCTCCCCTGATCAAGATAATATTTTATCCTCTGCCAAAAACAAAGGAAATAAAATTCGACAAACATTCACCCATACAAAGAAAGCGGTCAAAGACTTCAGTATGCCGAATGCATAAGCGGAAAGGCGTACCGATTGGCTTATGCATTATGCATACGGTATCCGTCCCCAAGCAAGGCTTTCAATGTATTTCCGAACACGCACAGGCAAGCCTGTTGCAGCGTCAGGACAGATGAATGTTCCTAAAAATGATGGTGTTTTTACAAAACACAAAAAACTGTATCCCAAATACAGTGTACAGCGTTTCGTCTGTACAGCAGAGCAGGATTCGAACCTGCGAAAAACACGTGAAATGACTGTTTCACCCGTGTGAGCAGAACCGAGCCCGGCATACATATCGGAACACCTAATGCACCGCCGTGTGTTCAAAGAATGAATACACACAGGCAAGAGCCCCTCTGCAAGTAAAATCATACCAAATCCCTTATCATTTATCACGGAAAAAAAGCTGCGAATAAGATGTACAATATTTTGTACTGTAATTT
>CADCRH010000129.1 GCA_902803805.1 uncultured Ruminococcus sp. | reverse complement strand
ATTCTGAATAAAAACTTTACCAGAATTGGTATAAGTGTTGATATGAACACGAAAATGTGGTCACAGGAATTTTCAAACTGATAACACGGAAGTTTCATTCGACCTCCTTTCAAATTTGTGCAAAACCCGACAGATCAACCTCCGTCGGGTTTTGTGCTGAAATCTTGGAATAACTACTTGACACACAGAAAAAAATAGCTATAATTAATTATGTAATCAAAGAATAGTGCTGTGATGAGAAAAAGAGCGGAACCGTCATCAAAGAGAGAAAATCGTGTGGTGAAAGATTTTTATGAAAGGCTGCTTGGGCTGACTCGGAGCTTTGTACAAAATACAACGTATGACTGCGTTAAAGTCACAGGAGCGGTACATATGGAATCATATGTGCAATTTGGGTGGTAACACGGATCTTTTCGTCCCATACAGGTGACGGGATCCGTGTTTTTTTATGACAGCAAATATGAAAAAACAGGGTGATTGAAATGAAATGGACAGGACTTAACGAATTGAGAGAAAAATATTTGTCATTTTTTGAATCAAAGGAACATCTTCGGCTTCCCAGCTTTCCGCTGATTCCTCAGAACGACAACAGCCTTCTTCTCATCAATTCCGGTATGGCGCCGATGAAGAAGTATTTTACGGGAGAGGTGACACCGCCCCGCAAGCGTGTTACAACGTGTCAAAAATGTATCCGTACACCCGATATTGAGCGTGTTGGAATTACCGCACGTCACGGAACATTTTTTGAAATGCTCGGAAATTTCTCTTTCGGGGATTATTTCAAAGAGGACGCAACAAAATGGGCGTGGGAATTCTGCACGGATGTTCTTGACCTCCCCGTTGACAAGATTTGGGTATCGATTTATGAAAATGACGATGAAGCTTATGAGATCTGGACGAAGCACGTCGGTGTATCGCCCGACCGTATTGTAAGACTCGGCAAGGAAGATAACTTCTGGGAACACGGTGAAGGTCCCTGCGGTCCCTGTACGGAGCTTTACTTTGACCGCGGCGAAAAGTACGGCTGCGGAAAACCCACCTGCGGCGTAGGCTGTGACTGTGACCGATACGTTGAATTCTGGAATAACGTTTTTTCACAATTCGTCAGCGACGGCAAAGGAAACTATGCGCCGATGGATCACCCGAATATCGATACGGGAATGGGACTGGAAAGACTTGCCTGCATAATGCAGGGTGTTGACAATCTTTTCCTTGTTGATACGGTGCAGAACATAATGAAGAAAATAAGCGAGCTGGTCGGCGTTCAATACGGTGACAGTGATAAAACGGATATTTCGCTTCGTGTTATTACCGACCATATCAGAAGCACCACATTTATGATAGGTGACGGTGTAATGCCGTCAAACGAGGGCAGAGGCTATGTGTTAAGACGACTTCTCCGCCGCGCCGCACGTCACGGCAGACTGCTCGGTGTAACAGAACCATTCCTCTATAAAGTGGTTGACACAGTGATTGCTGAAAATCCTGCTTATCCCGAACTTTCGGAAAAGCGTGATATTATCTTAAAGGTTATTCAGACCGAAGAAGAATCCTTCGGACGTACCCTTGACCAAGGCTTTGCGCTTCTTGACGAGATCATCAAAAAGTCCGAGGTCAACAGAATTTCGGGCGAGGACGCATTCAAACTCAATGATACTTTCGGATTCCCGATCGACCTGATCAAAGAGGCAGCAGAAGAAAAGGGAATGATCGTTGACATTGACGGTTATAATGAATTGCTGAAAGAACAAAAGATTCGTGCGAAAAAGGCACGTAAAAACGCAGGTGCGGACGCTTGGTTAAGTGATACGGTTGATTTCGGTGACATCAACAAAACCGAATTTGTCGGTTATACGCAGTTGACAGCCGAAAGTAAGATTCTTGCGATCGTCAAGGACGGAGAAAAAGTGGAATTCGGCGGCACAGGCGATAATGTCATTGTGGTTCTTGATACCACTCCGTTCTATGCCGAAAGCGGCGGACAGGTCGGGGACGTTGGCACTATCACCACCCAAAATGCAAAACTGAAAGTGCTTGATACCGTCAAGGACAACAACGGAATTTATATACATCGCTGTGAGATCACCGAGGGAAGTATTTCATCGGGCGATAAAGCAAAAGCAGAGGTTTGCAGGGAAACCCGTCTGGCTGTAATGCGCAACCATACAGCGGCTCACCTTTTGCAGGCTGCTCTCCGTCAGACGCTCGGCACACATGTAGAGCAGGCAGGTCAGTTGGTAACAGCAGAGAAGCTTCGTTTTGACTTTACACACTTCTCGGCACTCACAGAGAAAGAATTATCGGAAATCGAAAATACCATCAATGAAAAAATCTTTGAGGGAATTGATGTTCTGACAAGGGAAATGCCGATCGACGAGGCGAAAAAACTGGGTGCAATGGCGCTGTTCGGTGAAAAGTACGGTGATATTGTACGTGTTGTTACCGTTGACGAATTTTCCAAGGAATTCTGCGGCGGTACTCATATCGACAATACTTCCAAAATCGGTCTTTTGAGAATTACAAGTGAAGGCTCGGTAGCGTCAGGCGTCAGAAGAATTGAAGCCGTAACGGGCAAAGGTGTTTTAAAGGTTCTCAATGACCTGACAACGACCCTGAACGATTCTATGAAAATCATCAAGGCAACCAATGTCGGCGAATTTGTAACAGCCTGCGAACATACGGCAGCAGAACTGAAAGAAAAGGACAAGGAGATCGACAGACTGACGGCAAAGCTTTCCGCATTGAATATTGACACGCTTCTTGCGAACGCTGAGCCGAAAAACGGTATTAAAATCATTGCAGGTAAATTCAGTGCCAATTCCGCAATGCTCAAAACAATGTGTGATCGTGTTCTGGAAGTGGAGCCGACAGCCGCAGCCGTAATGTTCGGCATTGACAGCGAAAGCAATAAAGCCAATATTGCCGTTGCCTGCGGTAAGAACGCACAGGCAAAGGGCGCTCATTCGGGAAAGATCGTAAAGCAGGTTGCCGAGCTTGTCGGCGGCAAAGGCGGCGGTAAACCCGAAAGAGCAATGGCAGGCGTCGGTGACAGCTCAAAAATTGATTCAGCCCTTGCCAAAGCCGAAGAAATCATTCTTTCGTTCATTCAATAAATGGATTCCTGACTGAAAAAACTTATTGCCCTTGTCAGAAACGAATTTGCAAAAAAATGAATATCATATAAAAACAACGATTGCTGTAGGCTTGTTGACTTACAGCAATCGTTGTTTTTCATAATGACTTTTATCGATTATTGATTGTTTCGGGGTAAAGGTCGTGATGAGATAATCTCTCCCACGCAAGCTGTTCCCATTTTGTACCGGGTATGCCGTAGTTACAGTAGGGGTCAATGGAGATTCCGCCTCTCGGAAGAAATTTTCCCCATACTTCAATGTATTTGGGCGACATCAGCTTGATAAGGTCTTTCATAATAAGATTAACACAGTCCTCGTGAAAATCCCCGTGATTGCGGAAGCTGAACAAATACAGCTTTAATGATTTGCTTTCTACCATTTTCTCACTCGGAATATAGGATATGTAGATGGTGGCAAAATCGGGTTGACCCGTGATAGGGCAAAGACTGGTAAACTCCGGACAGTTGAATTTAACAAAATAGTCGTTTTCGGGATGTTTGTTTGGAAATGTTTCCAGCACATCGGGATGGTAGTCAAATGAATAGTTGGTATGCTTGTTTCCGAGAAGTGTGATCTCTCCCGTTTCAGTTTCGTTTCGTCCGCTCATTGTGATCCCCCTTTCAGTGCAGGGTCAGCCACACCGTTTTCTTTGAAAGCCGCCGCTCTGTCGCGGCACGTTCCGCAGACACCGCAGGGGTGTTCGCCGCCCTCATAACAACTCCACGACAGTTCATAAGGAACTTTCAGTTCCAAGCCCTTTTTCACGACCTGTGCTTTTGTCAGCTTTACAAAAGGCGCTTTGACTTTTAATTGATTGCCGCTTCCGAGGTACACCGCGCGGTTGATTGCTTCATTAAATTCATCGCTGCAATCGGGATACGCATTTCCTGCCGCATCATCGCTGTGGGCACCGTAATAGATCACCTCGCAGCCGTTGGAAAGTGCAATACTTGCCGCCGACGCAATAAACAATCCGTTTCTGAACGGAACATAGGTGGAAACGGGTTTTCCGTTTGTATGCGCAAGCTGCTCCGCATAACTTTCTTTTGGGATTTCGTTTTTGGAGCCGCTTAAAAGCGAACAGTCAGAATCCGCAAAAATTAACGAAAGATCAAGCGTTTGAAGTCTGACACCGTAATACGCTGCAATTTTTTCTGCCGCTTTTATTTCTTTATTGTGCTTTTGACCGTAATAGACGGACAGAGCCAGTACCTCGTCCGCACCATATTTTTCGACAGCCATTCCAAGACAGGTGGTTGAATCGACACCGCCGCTGAATAATACCAACGCTTTCATTTAGTTCCTCCTTAATCCAACATTTCTGAAAGTTTACTGTTTGTTTTAAATTCTCCGCGTAAGGTTTTTGTGACAGTCCGGGAGGACACATTGCAAATTCCTCTTGCCGTCATACAACTGTGAGAACCCGTGATCTTCACGCCAACATCTTCGGAACCCGTAGCCTCCGAAATGATCTCCGCAATATCGCTTCCCAAACGTTCCTGAAGCTGGAGCCGTTTTGCCGCCATATCGCAGATTCGGGCAATTTTGCTTAAACCGAGCACTTTTCCTTTTGGCACATAGGCAACGTTGACACGCATATCATACATTAAAGCAAGATGATGTTCACAATAGCTGAATACGGTAATGTCTTTCATCACCACTGTGCTGTCGGATGTGCCGTCCTCTATCTCAAAGGTCTTGCCGAACATCTGTGCGATCTCGTGATTGGAATATTGGATTCCCTCAAATACTTCCTCATACATATTGGCGACACGTCGGGGCGTTTCCCGAAGTCCGGCACGGTCGGGATCTTCGCCGAGTGCTTCTAACAAACCTCTGATATGATATTCTATTTTTTTCTTATCCATTTCATACACCTCTTTTGGTCGGTTCCCAGATATATTTGTGCATTTGAAGCTGGAGCCTTGTGCCGTTCAAATGATGTTCCTTCATAAATTCAACGATTTCCGACGGTGCGATCCTGCCGAAAACGGGACTGAAATACAGATGACATTTTTCTGTCAAAGAATATTTTTTGATCAGTCCGACCGCACATTCAAGGTCATCGAAACTGCCCGAAACAAATTTTACGGTATCATTCGTCTGCAAATATTGAAAATTGCTGACCAACATATTTTGTTCGCAGCCGCTTGACGGCAGTTTGTAATCCATTGTAAAAGATGGGCGGTATTGTTGTGCGGCAAGTGCCCGAATGTCAACACTTCCGTTTGTTTCGATTTCCACACAATGCCCGTTCTGCATCAGTCTTTCAATCAGTTCTTCCAAATTTTTTTGAAGTAACGGTTCGCCGCCGGTAAGTGTAACATTGCGAATACCGGAAGCGTTGACATATTCGGCAATTTGCACGGAAGTCATTAATTCGGCAGGGGCATTGTCGTTGTTTGCCCATTTCGTGTCACAATAAGAACAACAAAGATTGCAGCCTTTGAAGCGGATAAACACAGCAAGCTCTCCGGCTTTGGTGCCCTCGCCGTTAATGCTGACAAACTTTTCAACAACAGGATAAGTCATCATTCGGCGCCCTCCGTTGTTTCCTCATATACTGCGCAATTTTCGGGTGTTTCATACACCGCAACACTTTTCACAGGCAGTTTTTTTGTTTTCAAGTAATCATAACAATATTTTGCAAAATTTTCCGCAGTTGGTCTGAATGGAACCGTGATCAGCCGAAATCCCTCGTCACGGAGCGCCTGCACCGTAGTCGGACGAAGTGTATTTTCCTCATAGATCAAAGCGTGGTCAAAGCTGTCGGCAAGCTCTCTGACCAGATGTTTGAAGGCACCGAAATCGATCAGCATATCTTTTTCCGTGCCGCCGCTTTGTAATACTTCACCTTTTACCTGTGCTTCTATTCTCCAATGATGACCGTGAATATTGGCACATTTTCCGTCATATCCCGACAAAAAATGAGCGGAATCAAAAGAAGCGGAGGTTTTCAAAACATACATAAAACATTCTCCTTTAACAACTGAAAAGGGGTGCAGACACAAAATGACTGCACCCCCTACAAAAACTGCCCAACAAAATCTGTAAGCCCCGGTTTTATTTAACGACAGGAAGGTGCAAATGAACTGTCAAAGTCAATTAAGAATTTATAATTCATAATTCATAATTACCCTGCGGGTATCCGTAGGCGAATGATGTTGAATCCGATTCTTAACGATAATAATTATAGGCAATGTTTATTGGTTTGTCAAGGAAATGATTTTCCCTATATCGTCGTTAAAGCAGATGGAGCGGTCGGCGATTTCCGACACGGTAAAGGCTTCCCCTTTGTTAATGCATACATAGGTTGATTTCGGAT